>NZ_JBSEFI010000007.1:0-122350 GCF_053570605.1 Flavobacterium sp. U410 | reverse complement strand
AATACCAAATTTAGGATGTTAAATGTTAATATTGGTACAGTTTTTCTGTATATTTTGTTAAAGTTTGTGTTTCTTAATTGTTATCTCGAATTCAATAGAATAGCTGCTTCTTTTGCAAAATATGTAGAAATCAAACTAGCTCCTGAACGTTTAATACACATCAACTGCTCCATCATAATGGCATCATTATCTAACCAGCCTCTTTCAGAAGCCGCTTTAATCATGGCATATTCTCCTGAAACATGATACACGGTTACCGGAACATGTACTGCATTTTTTACTTCTCTGACAATATCTAAATAAGCCATTCCCGGTTTTACCATAACCATATCAGCCCCTTCTTCTACATCCCAAAGTGCTTCTTTTATCGCCTCAATACGGTTAGCATAATCCATTTGATAGGTTTTCTTATCCTTTGGAACCTTAATCGTTGCTTCTTTTGGTGCGCTGTCTAAAGCATCACGAAACGGTCCGTAAAATGCGGAAGCATATTTTGCCGAATAACTCATGATTCCCACATTCTGGAAACCTGCTGCATCTAAACCTTCGCGTAAACGCAACACACGCCCGTCCATCATATCGCTCGGTGCTACAAAATCGGCACCGGCTTCGGCATGAGAGACTGCCATTTTTACTAAAGCATCCACCGTTTCATCATTAGCAATATCGCCGTCTTTAATAATTCCGTCGTGACCATAAATAGAATACGGATCTAAAGCCACATCGGGCATCACTACCATTTCAGGGCAAGCTGCTTTAATAGCTCTGATTGTATTTTGCATTAATCCATCCGGATTCCAAGCTTCTTTTCCGGTATTGTCTTTTAAGTCTTCGCTGACCTTTACATAAATATTGACTGCTCTAATTCCTAAAGCAAATAATTCTTTAACTTCTTCAACTGTTAAGTCGATTGATCTTCTATAAATTCCGGGCATTGACGGAATTTCAACTTTTACATTTTCGCCTTCGGCAACAAACATTGGAAACATAAAATCGCTCGGACTTAACGTTGTTTCTTGAACTAAACTGCGAATGCTTTTGTTTACTCTTAATCTTCTGCCTCTTTGTAATGGAAACATAATTCTTATATTTGGAACACAAAGTTAAAAAATATATAGGGTAAAATGCCTTTCAAAGAACTAAAGTTTTGTTATAATTGGAGAAGCTATCAAGACCGATTTTTAGTCCATTTTCAATCTCATATACAAGATAATCACTTACATGTAATTGCTCCTCCGGGTTCCGGAAAAACTATCTTAGGAATTGAATTAATGCGAAAAATAAATAAAAAGTCATTGGTTCTTTGTCCTACATTAACTATCCGAAATCAGTGGCATGATCGATTGCAAACTTTTTTTATGGATGGAAACTCATTTGACGAATTTTCCTTTGACATTTCTAACCCATCAAATGTGACGTTTTCTACCTATCAATCGCTTCATTCTTTTTATAAAAAATGTACATCAAAAGAAGAATATTTTAGTTTTTTTCAACAGCATCGTATTGAAGTTTTGATTTTAGATGAATGCCATCATCTCAAAAATGAATGGTGGAAATGTTTGTATGAACTTAAGGAAAAACATCAACAAACTGTTGTCGCTTTAACAGCTACGCCTCCTTATGATAGTGAAGCATTAGAAGTCAATAAGTATTTTAAATTATGCGGAGAAATTGATGATGAAATCGTGGTACCTGATCTTGTAAAAGAAGGTGATTTATGTCCTCATCAAGATTTTGTTTATTTTTCTGAACCCAGCAAAAAGGAAATTGAATTTATCATTGAGTACAGAATGAAGATTGCTGCTTTTTTTGATGCCATGAGCACAAATGAATCTTTAATCAATTTTCTGAAAAATCATCGTTTCTTAAAAGATACTCATAAAAACCTCAACGATATTTATGCTAATCCTGAATATCTTTCCTCAATTTTAATTTTTTTAAACCACTGTAAAATAACTCTTGATAAAAACTATTTCTACATTTTAGGATTTGAAAAAAATGAATCCGTTAAGATTCCTGATTTTGATCTTCCCTGGGCACAAATTTTATTACAAAATCTATTAATTAACGATCGTAAAAATCTAGAACAGCAAGAGCATTTACTTCAAACCACAGAACAAGAAGTGCGTAGAATACATGCTTTAGAAAACAACAGTGTTGATTTTGTGGGAACTAAAACGCTTTATCGCTCTTTATCAAATAGTATCAGCAAGTTAGAAAGTATACTTAGTATTTTAAAAAGTGAAAATACTAATTTAAAGTCGGATTTAAGAGCCGTTGTTTTGACAGATTATATCAAAAAAGAGTTTCTGGATATTGAAGAAACAGACAGACATAACATCAACCGATTAGGCGTAATTCCTATTTTTTATCGTCTTAAAAATGAATTACCTAAAAATAGTATAGCGGTGCTTTCCGGAAGTGTTGTTATCGTTCATAAATCGTTACAGCATTTTTTAGATGAAAGTATTCGTTTTTCTGTTTTAAAAACGGATGAAGATTATATCAGTCTCACAATTGGTAGTCATTCCGATAAAATTGTAAAAACAATTACGCAATTTTTTGAAGAAGGAAAAATCACAATTCTCATTGGCACAAAGTCTCTTTTAGGCGAAGGTTGGGATGCTCCTTCAATAAATACTTTAATATTAGCTTCTTTTGTCGGGTCTTTTGTATCTTCCAATCAAATGAGAGGAAGGGCTATACGAACAACAAAAAACAATTCCGATAAAACTGGAAACATTTGGCATTTAGTCTGTTTAGACCCTACTGACAATAAAGGCGGAAAAGATGTTGAAACATTAAAAAGGCGCTTTGATTCTTATGTTGGTATTTCAAATGATGATCATGCGTATATTGAAAGTGGTATCGATCGTTTAAATTTACCTTTCCGCTACGACAATTTTGATCTTGACGAATTCAACCGAAGAACATTATCATTATCTAATCAGAGAGCTCAAATGAAAAAAAAATGGTATAATGCCATTCGATTAGGTTCTTCTTTATCAAGAGAAATAAAGCAATATTATCCGGAAGAAAAGCCATTTCAACTAGAAAAAGAACAACGATTTAAGGATGTTGTTAAGTATTCTGTAGTAGAACTAACTGTTGCAATCTCTTTATTTTTACCTGAGTTTTTATTAAAAAATTTAAACGTTATAATAACAAAAGGATTACTTGCTTTTACCTATTCACTTTTAACCGCATTGGGATTAACTTTTGGCGTTAAATCTTATAAAGCAATTAGAGCTTATGTTCAATTCGGTTTTTTACACAAAGACATTAAAAAAATCAGTCAAGCTCTTTTAGATTCCATGTGCGAAATAGGGTTTATCAGCACAACTAAAAATAATATTTTTCTCAATTCATTTATTAATCCAAAAGGAGATGTTATTGTCTCCATTAAAGGAGTTGCTGATTTTGAAAGCGGTTTATTTATAAGAGCATTAGAGCAAATTTTAGCTCCTATTCAAAATCCACGTTATTTGGTTATAAAGACCAATTGGTTCCGAAAAAACTTTGAAGTTGAGAATTATTATTCTGTACCGGATATTCTTGGAGATAAAAAGAAAAATTGCCGGATTTTTGAGAAACATTGGCGACAAACTGTCGGTGAATCTCGCTTTTATTACACGCGTCATTTAGAAGGACGTAAATTACTTTTAAAAGCTAGAATGTTTCATATTAGTAATGTTTTTAAAGAAACTACGAAAAAAGCCGTTATCTGGAATTAGTCATATCATCTTTCTTCAAAAGTGTTAGAATTCTCTGAAAAATACTCCTATTTTTGTAGCTATGAAAAAAATAATCACGCTTTGTTTGTGCTTGCTATTAACCGGTTGTTTTCAAATCACAGAAAAGATCAACCACAATAGTGACCAAAGTGGCGATTATAGTTTAGTGGTTGATTTTTCAGATTCTTGGTTAAAGACTAAATCTGCTATTTTTTTGAAAGAAGTTGATGGTGTTAGTATTCCCAGCGAAGAAGAGATCAAAGAAAAACTGGCACAGTTCAGAAAGGATGCTTCAAAAATAAGCGGCATTTCAAAAGTAACAACGTCTTATGATTTTAGTAATTACATTTTCAAAATTCATTTTTCATATGCTACTGTCGAATCTCTAAATACAGTCTTAAACTCCATTGATAAAACGCACAAAGGCTTTACTCATTTTAAAAACTATAAAAATACTTTCGAGCGTATCGCCTCTTACCCTATTCCTGAAAATCTTATAGAAAAAGAAGACAAGAAGGAAGATCTTTTAAAAGCCAATATCATTGCTGTTTATACATTCGATGAAAATGTGGCTTCAGTCCAAAATACAAATGCCAAATTATCGAAAACTCAAAAAACGGTTTTCTTAAAACACACGGTTTGGGATGTTTTAAAAAACAACAAACTCATGAACAATACTATTCGTTTTACACCTTAATTTTATATGAAAAAGTTATTTTATTTAGTACTCGCACTTCCTATTATCGGTTTAAGCCAGACGAAAAAAGAGAATTACGATTATTTTGTGCAATTCAACACGTCTCAGTTTGCAAAAAAAGTAAATCTTGACAGTTTGTTTAATCATAAAGCTTTTAAAGAATTCAACAGAGAAAGTGCTGATTTAAAACTAAAAGATTTCGCTTCTTTTATTGATCAAAATAGAGCTATCAGCATACATGGAAATTTCACAGATAGCATTCCGTATTATCAGGTCACTATTCCTTTGGCAAAGGCAGATACTTTCGAAAAATTTATACAAAACAAAATTAACAAACAAGAAGATTCTATTCCTGATGTTATTCAAAAAAAGTCGGGATATCAAGTTCTTTCTTCAAAACATGACGACTTTACCATTGCTTGGAATGCCAGTCATCTAGTCATTTTTGAAGTATTGAAAACCTCGAATTATGATTCTTCATTATATGGTTATAGATATGACGATTATGACGATACTGTCGTTGTAGAAGAAGTTGAAGAATATAATGAGGAGTATAATGAAGCATACGAAGAAGGAGTTGTAGAGACCGTAGAGGTACTACCGCCAGCACCTACAGAACAAGAAATTGAAACTGCTAGTGAATGGGAACAAGAAGGTGAAGATCCTGTTATCGTTTATGACGGAAATTATTATTCGTCATTAGACGAAGAATACAGAAAAGAAGCTGAAGAAGCACGCAAGAAAAAACACGCAAAACAAGAAGCCATTATAGCACAACTATTCGAAAAGGGGTTTGTAGCGCCCACTTTTGGTAAAGTAAATTCAAAAGCAGATGTTTCTACATGGATTGATTATCAATCGGTTTATAGCAAAATGAGTAGTTTCTATTATCTTTTCAGAACATTTGCTCCAAGAGTTACAACTCCGACTCAATACACTATTGAAGGTATGGGTGCTGATTTCTTTTTTGAAAAAGGAAAAGCCAGAATGGAACAAACGGTTGAATATTCGCCGGATCTAGCGAAAATCATGAAAAAGGTTACCAACAGAAAACCTAATAAGAATGCTTTTAAACACTTCCCGAAAACTGAACCTTTAGCCTATTTAACATACCACATCAGTACGGCTGAAGTTTTAAAAAATTACCCTAAAGTTCTCGAACAAATGTTGGCCAATTTACCCATTGAGAAACAGGATACTGAAATCGTAACCGATTTAATCAGTACATTGATCGACGAAGAAGCTACTGCAACTTTATTTGATGGGGATTTCACTATTTTCTTCCACAATATGGAACAATACGAGTATACGTATACCGGAATAGAATATGATGATAATTATGAGCAAATAGAAGTTGAAAAAACAATCACTAAAAACAAACCTGTTTTTTCTGTAATATTCACTTCCACTCACCCAACTATAGGGCAAAAATTAATCAATCTTGGTGTACGTAAAAATCTTCTTTTTGAAGATAATGGTCATTATAGCATTAAAGGAACCGATGAATTAGGCGACATTGCTCTTATTAAAGATCAAGATGTTATTATTTTTACTAATGGATTAGATTATTTGACTACTAATTCTCAATCTGATTTTGCTAAAAAAGTGAAAAAGAATTTATCATCTAACTATTCTTCAGGAAATTTTGATATTAACCGCTTTGTAAAAAACTATTTGATGAGTGCAGATTTTGGAAAAGATACGGCATCTATCTTAAAACTTAGCAACCAATTCAAAAATATTCAGTTCAATGCTTCTAAAAAATTACATGGAAACACTATGAAAATAGAAGCTGAATTTAATGCTACTTCAACTGAAAAGAATATTATTATTCAAACTTTAGATTTAGTAGAATATCTGAAATAAAAAAGAGTAAAAGCAAAAAAGAGCCGTTTAAACGGCTCTTTTTTTATACCCAATCAATAGGAGTGGCTAATATTTTTAAAAGTTTTTCTTCTTCACTTCCTGCTTCCGGATGATGATTGTACACCCACTGAACATGCGGCGGTAAACTCATCAAGATACTTTCAATTCGTCCGTTGGTTTTTAAACCAAATAAAGTGCCTTTGTCGTGAACCAAATTGAATTCCACATAACGACCACGACGAATTTCCTGCCAAGTTCTGTTGGCTTCCGAATACGATAAATCTTTTCTTCGTTCAACTATTGGCAAATACGCTTCAAGAAAACTATTCCCAACTTCAGTTACAAAGTTGTACCAATCTTCCATTTTCATGTCTTCGCTTTCCTTTAAATAATCAAAGAACAATCCGCCTATTCCGCGTGCTTCGTTTCTGTGTGCATTCCAAAAATAGTCGTCACATTTCTTTTTGTACAAAGGATAAAACTCCGGATTGTGTTTATCGCAAGCCATTTTACACGTTTGGTGAAAATGCTGAGCGTCTTCCTCAAACAAGTAATAAGGTGTTAAATCTTGTCCGCCACCAAACCATTGGTTGATGATTTTGCCTTTTTCATCATACATTTCAAAGTAACGCCAATTGGCATGAACCGTTGGTACCATCGGACTTTTAGGATGAATCACCAAACTCAATCCACAAGCAAAGAAATCAGCTTCGCCCACACCAAACATTTTCTGCATGGTATCGGGTAATTTTCCGTGAACTGCCGAAATATTAACACCACCTTTTTCAAAAACAGCTCCGTTTTCAATAACACGCGTTCTTCCGCCACCGCCTTCCGGTCGCTCCCAAAGGTCTTCCTGAAATTTGGCTTTGCCGTCAATATCTTCTAATCCTTTACAGATTTGATCTTGTAATTGTTGTATGTAGGCGTAAAATTTATTTTTCATTTTTTAAATATTCGAAAACAAATTGAACTGCATCTTTTTCAGATTTAAAAAATTCAACATTTGTTCTATTTCCTTTTTCATCTATTGAATACCAAACATATAACCCTTCTAAATCTTCTCCTGTATCAGTTAAATATCTTTGATCTGGTATAAAAGTGTTTTTAATGTTATTATTTAGCATCCATTTTTCAAGTTCATTTATTGTTTCCATATTTTCTGTCAACTGAACACTGCGACTACTTACTTTTTATACTCCTTCACCGCTTCAATAAATGCTTTCGCATGATCTACAGGAATGTTTGGTAAAATTCCGTGACCTAAGTTTACGATGTAATTATCTTTTCCGAATTCGTCAATCATTTCGTGAACCATTTTCTTGATCGTCGGAATTGGCGACAACAAACGACTTGGATCAAAATTACCTTGTAATGTAATTTTTCCACCTGTTAAATAACGTGCATTTTTAGGCGAACAAGTCCAATCCACTCCTAATGCAGAAGCTTTTGATTTTGCCATGTCGTTTAATGCAAACCAACACCCTTTCCCGAAAACAATCACTTTAGTTTCAGGCGCTAATGCTTCCACAATTTGGTTAATGTATTGCCAAGAAAACTCCTGATAATCGGTTGGCGATAGCATGCCTCCCCAAGAGTCAAAAATTTGAACGGCATTCACTCCGTGTTTTACTTTTTCTTTTAAATAAGCAATAGTGGTATCGGTGATCTTTTGTAATAATAAATGTGCTGCAACCGGTTCTGAAAAGCAGAAACCTTTCGCTTTATCGTAACTTTTTGATCCTTTTCCTTCTACAGCATAACAAAAAATAGTCCATGGCGAACCTGCGAAACCAATCAGTGGCACTTCGTTATTCAACATTTCTTTTGTCATGTCGATCGCATCCATTACATAACCTAAACTTTCATTGATATCCGGAATACGAACTTGCTCCACATCTTTCAACGAACGAATAGGGTTTGGAATGATTGGTCCGATTCCGTCTTCTAATTCTACGTCAATTCCCATAGCTTGCGGAACTACTAAAATATCTGAAAATAAAATAGCGGCATCCGGTTTTACAATTCGAATAGGCTGCACGGTAATTTCTGAAGCTAGTTCCGGTGTTTTACAACGGGTAAAGAAATCATATTTTTCGCGTAATGCTCTAAATTCAGGTAAATATCTTCCTGCCTGACGCATCATCCAAACCGGCGGACGTTCTACCGTTTCGTTATTTAAGGCTTTTAAGAATAAATCGTTTTTTATCATCTTTTTAATGTATTGCCTCTTATTTTTAAGCAGGCACGTTTTATTTATAATATTTGATTACTGTTTCTATTACCGCTTCTACAGATGGCTGCGGGGCAACAATACAGTTTTCGGTTCTATCTTCTAAGGCTTTTGCTGTGGTTTTTCCAATGCAAAAACAGTCTTGTTCTTCTAATTGATTTTCTTTCAGAAAACTTTGTACTCCCGATGGACTGAAAAACAATATTGCATCGGTTTTTACATTTATTTTATAAGGCTTAATAACGGTTTCATAGACTTCAATTTCATTGAAAACAATTTTGTGTTCTACTAGTAATTGAGGCAACTCGTTTCGTCTTAAAGAACCGGAAAAAAACGTAAAACTTCTGTTGTTGTAATCTTTCACGATTAGCTTTCCTAATTCTCTTGCATTTTCGGCTTGTGCCAAAACTTTAAATTCTTTTTTCTTTAAAAATTTTCTAGTTTGCTTGCCTACACATAAACACTCTCTTCCTTTGATTACGGAAAGTTTCTTTTTGTTTTTCAAAACGCTTTTGACAGCATTTTTACTGGTAAACAATAATAGATCATAACATTTATCGAGTTGAAAGTGTTTGGGTCTTATTTTAATAAAACTTCTTTCCATGATTAAGAAACCCGCATCTTCCAGCCTGATCTTGTTCTTTTCAGAAAGCTTTTTTGTTGATAAAACCGTTTTCATTTATTTTCTAATCTCGTGCTCTTCTTGTCCTAAACAATAATGTTCGATGTCTTTGTTATTTCCATACACTACTAAAATATCGCCTGCTTGAATAATTGTTTCGGAACTTGGTCGGCCAATAGATTCTTTAATGATGTTCTTTTTACCAATTAAATTGCGTTTTTCTCTTTTGCGAATAATGGTAATCAATGTCAAATGATATTTATCCACAGTATCTAATTCTTCTACCGTTTTCTCAAAGAATTCAGGTTTAGCTAAGACTTCAGAAATAGTAAAATTATCGTCTAACTGGTAATTTTCAAGCGTTGATTTAAAGTTGATTTGCTTGGTTAAACGGTCAGCGCTATCTTGCTCAGGATGAATAATATTTTGAATTCCCATAGCCTCCAATACCGTATCGTGGATGGGTGATAATGCACGACTGATGATCTTTACATCACTCAATTTTTTGATAATTGCCGTTGTAATAATCGCAGCTCCTTCATTTTCTCCGATAGCTACTACTACTTTATCAGCATCTTTTAACGGAACCGCTTCATAAGCTAATTCGTTCGTTGAGTCCATACAAATAGCATGTGAAATTTTGTCTTTTACAAGATTTACTTTTTCCATGTTTTTGTCAATACCAATCACTTCATTTCCGGTTTCTGTCAAACTTAAAGACAACGACATACCGAAATTTCCTAGACCAAAAACAATGATTTTCATAGTTGTTCCGTATTAGTTAATCAAAATATTTTCTTTTGGATATTGATAAAACTGATGATTCATTTGACGAAGGATTCCTATCATCAAGTTCAACATACCAATTCTACCGATAAACATTACTGCAATAATTACATATTTACTTGGCTCTGATAGAGTAGATGTAAAGCCTAAACTCAATCCTACTGTACTATAAGCCGAAAAACATTCAAAAGCCACTGTAAGCAAAGGCGTTCCTTGAGGTTCCAAGATTAATAACGCCATAATAGCAATACCAATTACAATTAAGGAAATACATAAAATAGCAAAAGCGCGAGATGTAGATTCACTGGAAATTCTTCTTCCAAAAATCTGAATGCGTTCTTTTCCTTTGGCTATTGCTATAATATTTAAAGTTGCTAATGCAAATGTACTTGTTTTAATACCACCACCAGTTGATGCGGGCGATGCTCCTATCCACATTAAAAAAATTACAAAAAGCAACGATGGAACCGTCATTTGACTAAAGTCGATTACGTTAAAACCGGCAGTTCTTGGTGTAACGGAGTTAAACGCAGCCGTAGTTAATTTACCAAAGAAAGTTCGATGAATTTCCATTGTGTTATGATATTCTGTAATAAATAAGAATACCCAACCGGAAACCAATAAAAAAATAGTGGTATAGATAACTATTTTAGAATTTAAGGTGATTATTTTAATGTCTTTGTGAATTAATTTTCTATCACAAATCTCCGTGAAATATGTTTTAATATATTGATAAAAGTTGAATACAATATTGTGTCCTAAACCTCCAAAAACAATTAGTGTCATTACTACCCATTGCAAATAATAATTAAAACGAATGCTTTCATCATACAATCCAGACGATAGAATTGAAAATCCGGCATTACAAAAAGCCGAGATAGAGTGAAAAATGGAGAAAAACAATTTATTTTCAACTGCGGAAGTATTCAAAACAGAGGTGTAAATAAAAAAAGCACCTACGATTTCTACCGAAATTGTAAAGATAACTACATTTAACGCCGCTCTAAACACATCCTTTAATCCTTCATGTGCAATAAAATCCCGTGTATTTAATCCTTCTTTGAACGAAGAACTACCTCTAAAGAAGAAAGCAAAGAATGAGGTAAAAGTCAAAATCCCAATCCCTCCTAACTGTATCAACACTAAAATAATGGATTGTCCAACAATAGTAAAATCATTTGCTGTATCTACGACTGATAAGCCTGTCACACAAACGGCACTGGTTGCTGTAAACAAAGCATTTGTGAAAGTGATTCCATTAGTAGTTGCACTTGGAAGCATCATCAAAAAAGCACCTGTTAAGGCCAATATGATAAAACTCCCTACAAAGACAATCGCGGGATTAAAATAAATATCATAAATATGACGAACAAAAACCATTAAACGAAGGAGAAAATAGAAAATAAGTCCGCCTTCTAAAACCGGTTTTATTTTTTGAAGTACATAATGCGTGCTAAAATCGTTATTGCTTATCGCTAAAAAGCCTGAAACAACTAATAATGATGTTAAAATCACGATGTTAACCAAGGCGACTTTAATATTGCTTTTGTATTTGTACCGATAGAATTTAAAAATGTTGAAACCTAATAACCCAAAGGTTAATGTAATTAAAACAATGACATGAGGTGTATTGAAATTTTCTTCAAAATCATATCCAAAATCAAACACTATAAAAAGGAGAACAATAAGATCAAAAAATCGATATATATAATTGAGTAAAGATTCTCTTTCCATTTTTTAGTGCTCTAATTTACTTGGTCTTCAATACTTCTCGCAATTGTTGCATTAATTGATTTCCACCATTAGATAGAATCTCATTTGCACAATCTCCTCCAAAAGTATTATAATCGACAAAATTACAACTTTTTTCGATAAGATATTTTTCTTTACCATCTAATGAAAATAAAGAGCCTGTAAAATGAACTGTTTTGTCTTCTTTAATTTTTGCTAAAGCGCCAATAGGAGCCGTACAACCTCCTTCTAAAGTCTTTAAAAATTGTCTTTCAACATGCACACACACTGCGGTTGCTTCATCGTTTAAGTGTGAAGTTGCTTCAATTGCAAACGAATCGTTTTCAAGGGCTACCACTAGCATTGCTCCTTGTGCCGGAGCAGGAATCATCCAATCTAAGTCTATATAACTATCGGGTTTTAAGTTGATGCGTTCTAAGCCTGCTGCTGCAAAAATAGCTCCGTTCCAATCGTTGTCCTGCAATTTCTGCATACGCGTATTTACATTTCCGCGTAAATCTACTACTGTATGATTTGGGTAACGATGCAACCACTGCGCCTTTCTTCTCAAACTCCCGGTAGCAATAGTAACCGATTCATCAGTTAAATTAGGATTCCCCTTATGCACCAAAATATCAAAAACATTGGCCCTTTTCAAAACTGCAGTTTGAACAATTCCTTTAGGTAAACTTGTTGGCACATCTTTCATAGAATGCACAGCAATATCTACCTGACCAGCCAACATAGCAATGTCTAATGTTTTGGTGAAAATTCCGGTAATACCTAATTCGTACAAAGGTTTGTCTAAAATGATATCACCTTGTGATTTTACGGCAACAATTTCCGTTTTATAACCTAAATCGTTTAATTTTTTTTCAACTGTATGGGCTTGCCAAAGTGCTAATTCGCTATCTCGGGTTCCTATTCGTATCGTTTTCAAGGGAAAAATGTTATTGGTTGTCTAATTGAAAAACTTTCTCAATCCACTGAATGCTTTCATCAACCATAGTATCTTCATGCTTTAAATGATTAGCAAAATGCGTAGTGATTTTTTGAATAATGCGGTTACTGATAATTTCAGCTTGTTCCTCATTAAAGTTTTCCAACTTTTTACGTTGATAATTCAGCTCTGCTGTTTTAATGTCGGCCAATTTCTCTTTTAGCGAATGAATCGTTGGTGCAAATTTTCGAGCTTTTGTCCAAGCAGAAAATTCCTCAGCAACTTCAGTAATGATTCGTTCTGCGTCGGGAATATGTTGTCTTCTTTTTTCTAAAGTTTCATCGGTGATTTGCGACAAATGATCCATGTGAACCAATGTTACGCCTTCTATATCGCGAACATTTTCGTTTACATTTTTCGGAATTGACAAGTCTAAGATCAACAACGGTTTTTTCAAATTTAGAATAGCTGCATCAACGGTAGGATTTTGAGCTCCGGTTGCCACAACTAACACATCGGCTTTTTGAATTTCTACCTGTAAATCGGCATAATCTTTAACTACCAAATTGAATTTACCGGCAATTTGCTCGGCTTTCTCTTTGGTACGGTTAATTAAAACGATATGATCATTTTTCGTATGTTTTACTAAATTCTCGCAAGTGTTTCTCCCGATCTTTCCTGTACCAAAAAGCAAAATTCTTTTATCTCCGATATCAGGAATAGTATTCATGATATACTGAACGGAAGCAAAGGAAACAGAAGTAGCTCCTGAACTGATTTCGGTTTCGTTTTTAACTCTTTTGCTGGCTTGGATTACCGCATTAGTTAATCGCTCTAAATAAGAATTGGCTAAATTTTCTTTTTTACTTTCTACAAAACCTTGTTTGATTTGAGAAATAATTTCGAAATCGCCTAAAATTTGACTATCTAAACCTGTTCCGACTCTGAAAATATGCTCAACAGCTTCTTTGTTCTTATACACATAAGCTACTTGTTGAAAATCCTCAACAGAACCTTGGCTATTATCACAAAGTAATTTGATTAATTGAAAAGGATGTTGCGCAAAACCATAAATTTCTGTACGGTTACACGTAGATATAGTGACTAAACTGTCTATATGTTCGTTTTTTGCCTGTTGTAACAAATGACTTTTAGCTTTTTCATCCAAGCTAAATTTTCCTCTCATTTCGGCATCTGCCTTCTTATAACTAAGTCCTACAACGTAAAAGCTCAACGGCTTGTTTGTATTACTATGATCCATAATTTTTACTCTCACCTAAAAAGTATAGCAAATGTATGATTATGGTTTTTATAAAAATAACGCTAAAAGTACTTTTTGTATCGTTGCATGTTTTTTCGAATTAAAAATAGCATTCTATCAAACTTTATCATAAATTTGTAGTAAACACAATACTTTAGATAATCATAATATAGAATGATTCTAAATAAAAAGAATTCTGTTTCTATAACTAAAGTAATAAAAAAATGTCGCTATGAGTTCATTTGAAGAAATAAAAATAGAACAAGATTTGACTTTGTTGCGTTTTCAAAATGACACCGATGAAAAACAACATTTTGAAAAGCAGGTTAAAATAGGTTTTATTCAATTTCACTTTAATATTAAGGGAAAAGGGAAATTTATTTTTAACCAAGGTACTTATGCTCTGGATTTGAGAGAAGAAAAATCATTGTTACTTTACAATCCTCAAAAAGAATTGCCTTTACATTTAGAATTAGCACCAAAATCATGGGTTATATCGGTTCTCATCTCTATTAAAAAGTTTCACACTCTCTTTTCTTCTGATGCTGAAAAGATCCCTTTTTTGAGCGATGATAATCTTGAAAAAAAGTATTATGGAGAGGAAGATATTAGCCCTTCGATGGCAATTGTTTTAAATCAAATTTTTAATTACAATCAAAATTCGTCTTTAAAAACCCTTTATTTAAAAGGAAAATGTTATGAATTGATGAGTTTGTATTTCAATCAAAATGAAGATGCGAATGCAGAAAACTGCCCTTTCTTAATTGATGAAGAAAATGTTTTAAAAATTAAAAAGGCAAAAGAAATTGTCATTAGCCGATTAGCCGAACCACCCGGATTACAGGAACTAGCTGACGAAGTGGGATTATCGCTCAAAAAGTTAAAGGTTGGCTTTAAACAGATCTATGGTGATACTGTATTCAATTTTCTTTTCGATTATAAAATGGAAGTTGCTCGAAAAATGTTAGATTCAGGTTCTTACAATGTTAATGAAGTAGGTTTAAAAGTGGGGTATAGTACATCCAGTCACTTTATAGCTGCTTTTAAAAAGAAATATGGTGTTACTCCTAAGAAATATTTATTGAATTTGAGTTTGAATCCATAATTCACGATCTTACAAGCTCAAAAAGCAAAAAGAGGTTGCCTACATTAGACAACCTCTTTTCAACAAACACAAACACAATCTAACTACAACAATTCATATTCAAAAACCGGATGTCCTCTTTCCCCATCTTCATTCGTTAGAGCGAGGAATCTTAGTTTATAAATATTACCATCGTTATCTTTTACCACATAAAAACGATCATCTTTAATGCTTGGACTAGAAGTTTGACTACCACCATTTCTCCAGTTGCTTCCAATCATTCTCTGGTCTGTAGTAGAAGCCTCAAAATTGGCATTTACAACATTTGCCAGTGAAAAATTAGCATACGTACTTTCTATATCTGCAGCTTCTCCTACCACTTCATAAACTTGTGTTCCGCCATGAATATTAGATGTAATAAAGTCTGAGAAATAATAGGTGATTTGAGATGTACCATAAGGATAATAATTTGTGAATCCGGTAAAGTTAATATCCCATTCATTCTTTTTCGGTTCTACAGATACTTTTTGTCCGTTATCTAAACTTACAAATACAAAATTATAATCCGTATCTTTTGAAATCGTCACAGCTTGTGCCGTTGTAGCATCTAAATCAGCATATTGCAATACATAATTATTTCCTTGTTTCGTAATTCTGATCTTTTTCCATCCTCTGGCATCTCCGTCTAAATCGACTCCCGAAGCAGGAAGAACAGTTTCTACCTCATATCCCAGATTAACTAAGTATACTTTGTTATCTTCAGCATTATCTGATATTTCTGCAATAGCAGTTCCTTCTCCACTTCCTGCTCCTGTTAAAATACCTGTAGGATTATCTACATATCCTAAAGTTGCAAACGTAGAATATCCTACAGCAACTGATTCATCAACGGTTTGAACTTCTGTAATATCAGTTGTGTTCAACTGTTTTACAGCCATTTTAATTGAACCATTAATAATTACTCTGAAATCGCTTCCTGTCGAGAAACCTAGATCCCAGCTATCTCTTTGCTTCAAGTTTTCTGTATTTGAACTTAAATCAAAATAAACCTGATTGGGTTGATTAGGACCTCCTACTGTTGGCGCAACAACAGCCTGTTCAACAGGTCCTGTAGTGTCGTCACTTCCATTGTTTCCATTATTTGTTGCATCATCATCACTTGAACAAGATCCTAAGAATAGCGTGATCATTGATAAAATAAAAATACTTTTTTTCATAATTACTATAATTTGAGTATGTTAAAAATTAAGATTATACGTTAGTTTTATAAAATAGCTTCGTCCATAAGCCAACAACATTTGAGAAGATTGAGCATGAGCTACTCCTTGATTTAGATTGGACTGGTTAACGCTTTTAATATTGAACAGATTTCTAGCTCCTATCGTAGCTTCTATTTTCTTTTTCCAGAAAAGCTTTCTTGCAGAAACATCTAGCCAGCTATAAGGTTCTATGTCAGAAAGCACATATCCATCGCCGCTTTCGGCATATATTTGTGTTTTTCCGGTATATTTATAGTATGCCGAAAAAGTTGTTTCCCATTTTGGAATGGTATAAGAAATGCTGTTATTAATATTAAAATTGTATAGATATTTATCGTCTGTAGCAGCATATTCCAAATTATCGATCAAACGTGAAATTCCTGTTAGAGAAAACCCTAAACTAAAATTCCAATTTCCATATTTGAGTTGATTGGTTAGTGAAAAATTAATACTGTTGTACTTACTGATATTAATATATTCATACATAGGTGTAGCTCCTTGATTGCCTATATAAGCCTGAGTAATTCTGTCGCTAACATCTGTAAAGCTGACCATTAAACTATTGGAAAGCGTTACATTATTTTTAAAAGAAGTCTGTTTTTTAATACTCGCTTCATAAGAAGTACTTTTTTCCGGAGTTAAGTTTTCATTCCCTACAAAATAATGACCGTCAAATATATTACGACTATACAATTCCTCGAAAGTTGGTGTTCTAAATGACTTTCCGAAAGAAATTCTGGTTTCAAAATTTTTAGGAAGTAAATATCTTGTACCTAAAGATAACGCGTACTGATTCTCAAACAGAGATTGTATGGAATACCTACCTCCGGGACGTATTGAAAATTTATCATTGATCTTAATCTCAGAAACAGCGAAGAAATCAATATTATCTATTTCTTTACGAACTGCTTCTTCCGTTTGATTTTCACCGCTAACTATAGAAAATCCATTATTCTTTACTGCTTCATATCCTAGTTGCAGATCAAATTTTTTCTCTTTAAAGAAATTACTCAGCGTTCCTATGGAATAAAAAACTTCCATAGATTGATCTTTTTGCTTTTCATTATTCGATTCCAGATCATACGTAATATTATAGTTAAACGTTTCTACTTCTCTTTTTTGATACTGATGAGAAAGTGAAACATTATAATTCAATTGTGAGAATAACTTCCCTACAACATTCAAATGATGATAAAATCTATCGGTAAAATAACGTTCATCATCTGCTCCTTTGTAACTACCATATTCCGAATTAAATAAAGATTGTACTGAAGAATCATAAAAATCAATTTTTTCTTTTAGAATCTCAAATTTGTAGAAAGCTCTAAAATTATTTTTCTTATACGAAAGTAACGCATTACCTTGCCACTGTTCTTTAGGCAACCAAGTATAGCCTCTTGTTCCATCATTAAAACTATAGTTTTTACCTTGCTCGTCTCCTAAATATCCTTGAAAATCATTATGATTTCCTCCTACCGATACAAACCAATTCTCATTTATATTATGAGCTATTTTTAAATTCTGAATGTGTTTTCCTTCATCAAAAAAAGCGAATTCATTTCCAACCGTTTCTTCCTGAGTTGTCGCCGAAATATTCCATTTATATTCTGATGATTTTTTAGTTATAATATTTAAGATCCCTGAAACCGCATTGGCTCCATGAGTAACTCCCATAGAACCTTCAATGATTTCAATCTGTTCAATATCATTTAAGTTGATTTGAGATAAATCGGTATTATTTCCTAAACCTCCCTCATTAACTAAGGGAACGTTGTCTACCAAAACTTTAAAATATCCTGCATCTAAACCAAACATGGAAACTGTAGATCGCCCACTGCTACTGCTGGGGCGAACAGTTATATTCAAGTATTGGTTTAATACATCTCCTAGTGTATTTGCTGCTAAATTCTTAATATCTGCTGCAGTAATTACTCTTACATTATGAATTGATTTTTTCAATGATTGCGGTTCAAACTGAGCCGTTACAACAACCTCTTTCAATCCGTTAACGGCTACTGAATCTTTGTTTTTCTCTTGAGCTCCTGCGCTGAATAAACCTGCAAAAAGTAAGTATATGGAAAATTTGTTTTTCATTATTTATAATAAATCCTAATTAAAATAATTTTGACAAATGTATGTATTATTTTTATTTATTCTAAATTAATTTAATACTTTTGTTGAAATTTAAACTCTAATTGATATGAAAAAAACTGTTTTTATACTTCTATGTTTACTCTCTTACAGCCTTTATTCAAAAGATAACACACAAAGAATCATAAGTTTAAGCGGAGCCGTAACCGAAATTATCTGTGAACTAGGCTTTCAAAAAAATATTGTTGCTACTGATGTTACCAGTACATATCCTGAAAATTTAAACGTTAAAAACTTGGGGCACGTTCGAAACCTGTCTGTTGAATCCGTTTTAGCATTAAAGCCAACTTTAGTTTTAGGAACTGAAAAAGACATAAACCCTAATCTGATTGCACAATTAAAGTCTGCGGGAATAAAAACGGTTTTCTATACACAAGAGTTTTCAGTTGAGGGAACCAGAAAACTGATTGAAGACGTTGCTAAAACGCTTCATGCTAAAAACTATGCTTCGCTACAAAAAAAGATCGATCAAGATATTTCAAAAGCAAAAAAAATAGCTGCTCCAAAAGTGCTATTTATATACGCAAGAGGTGCCGGAACTTTAATGGTTGCCGGAAAAAACACTCCTATGGAAAAAATCATTGCTTTATCGGGTGGAATAAATGCGGTTAACGGCTTTGAAAATTTTAAACCTTTAACACCTGAAGCGCTTCTAAATGCTAATCCTGATTATATTTTGCTTTTTTCAAGCGGACTGGAAAGTTTAGGCGGGATAGAAGGTGCTTTGAAAATTGATGGTATAAACAAGACTAAGGCGGGAAAAAATAAAAAAATCATTGCCATGGACGGGGCTCTTCTTTCCGGTTTTGGTCCAAGACTTGGAGAAGCTATTCTACAATTAAATACTTTGTTAGGAGGAAATGGAAAATAGAAAATATCTTTTTTTATCAGCACTTATTATTCTACTCATTCTACTGACAGTCATTTCTATGTTTGTAGGTGTTTATGAATTTGAGATGCCTTATACTTCCATTCTAAAAAATACTTTTTTCGACAAAAATTTAATTCCTGAGACCGATTTTTATATCCTTTATGAATTGCGACTGCCGAGAATTGTCATGGCAGTTTTGGTCGGAAGCGCTTTAGCTGTGGCAGGAGCTTCTTTACAAGGAATGTTTAAAAATCCTTTGGCAACACCTGATCTTATCGGAATAACTTCCGGAGCCTCTTTTTTTGCCGCAATTTCCATTGTTCTAGGAAGTTACATTAAGGATGTTTTGCCTGATGTTTTTCATTTTTCATTGATTAGTATCATGGCTTTTATCGGTTCTGTGATTACTATGATTTCTGTTTATAAAATTGCTACCATAAACGGAAAAACCAATGTAGTTATGATGTTATTGACCGGGGTAGCTATTACTGCTTTAGGATTTGCCTTTACCGGTTTTATGATCTATTTATCTGAAGATGACGAATTGCGAGATCTAACCTTTTGGAACATGGGAAGTCTGGCAGCTTCAAATTGGACAAAGATTACAATATTAGCTTCGGTCATAGTAATATCTTATTTCTTCTTACTTGGAAAAGGAAAAGCGCTTAATGCCATGATGCTGGGAGAAAATGATGCTGCCCATTTAGGCATTCCTGTTGAGAAGATAAAAAAACAAATCATTTGGTTTTCCTCTTTGTTAGTAGGAACATCTGTTGCTTTTTGCGGCACTATTGGTTTTGTTGGTTTGATTATTCCTTATATCATAAGACAGCTATTCAAATCCAATTATCAAATCATATTGCCTTTTTCTGCTATAGCCGGAGGTGTTTTATTATTAGGCGCCGACACCTTAAGCAGAACTATTGCAGCGCCTTCAGAAATACCTATCGGTATCCTAACAGCCATAATGGGAGCTCCTGTATTTGTTGCTATTCTGATTAAAAATAAAAAAGCGTTATAACATGTTAGAAACTGAAAAATTATCCTATAACATAAAAAAGCGCAATCTGCTTCAAAACATAAATATTAAAGCAGAGCAGGGCAAATTAATTGCTATTGTGGGACCAAATGGCGCAGGAAAGTCTACTTTACTGAGTCTATTGTCTCATGAAATACAAACAAAAAACAACACCATTTTATTCAAAAAAAAGGAATTAGATAATTGGAATTCAAGTGAATTACCAAAACATAAGTCTAAATTTTCACAGCATTACCATCATGATATACCATTACTTGTGGAAGATGTTGTATTGATGGGACGTTATCCTTATTTCAATACAAAACCTTCTGTACAGGATGAGGAAATTGTATTAAAAAAACTGAAAGAATTGGGCATAGAGCATTTGGCTAAAAGAGATTATGGGCAATTATCGGGTGGAGAAAAACAACGCGTTCATTTGGCAAGAGTATTGGCTCAACTTGAGAATTCCATCGAACATAAGCTGGCTTTTTTCGACGAACCCTTAAACAATTTAGATATTATGCACCAACATAGCATAATGAAAAATATAAAAAACTTTACAAAGTCGGGTAACACTGCGATGGTAGTACTTCACGATTTGAATATTACCGCGGAATATGCCGATCATATTGTATTAATGAAAAACGGGCAAATTGTAAAACAAGGAATACCAGAAGATGTCTTTAATCATGAAATTATTTCTAAAGTTTATAATTTTCCGTGTACCGTATGCAAAAATCCGGTTAATAACAATCCGCTAATATTATTTGGAATCTAAAATTTTTAAACACTTATATAATGAATACAGCCGAAACATCACTAAAAGAAAAATGGGAAGAATTAAAAGCAAATAATCCTTCTTTAAGAATACGAAATGCAGCACTTGAACTAGGTGTAAGTGAAGCAGAATTACTAGCTACTAAAATAGGTGATACCGTTACAAGGCTACGTCCCGAGTTTGCACAGATATTACAAGAAATAGAATCATTAGGGAAAGTAATGGCTTTGACTCGCAATGAAGAGTGTGTGCATGAAAGAAAAGGAATTTATTTGAATCCCGATTTCAGTAGTCCTCATGCCTCTTTATTTGTTGGAGAAGACATTGATCTGCGTATTTTTCTTTCTGCATGGGCTAAAGCATATGGTGTAATTGAAAACACAGAACATGGTCTTCGTAAAAGTTTACAATTTTTCGGAAAAGACGGTTTAGCTATCCACAAAATCTATTTGACTCCAAAAAGCAATGAGGATGCTTTTGATGCCTTAATTGAAAAATACAAAAGTGACCACCAAGAAGCCATAGAAACTGTAGAAACTGTGGTTGTTAACTTGGAAGAGAAACCCGATGCAGAAATTAATGTTCCTGATTTTCAAAAAGAATGGGAGACCTTGAAAGACACTCATGATTTCTTTGGATTATTAAGAAAGTACGGAATCACCAGAACTCAAGCTATGCGATTGGCTCCAAGTCAATATTATGCGAAACCGGTTCATAAAGATAAAATTACATCCATGTTGGAAACAGTTGCTGAAAAACAAATTCCTATTATGGTATTTGTCGGAAATCGAGGCAACATTCAAATTCACACGGGTGAAATCAAAAGAACATTATGGCACGGAGACTGGTTTAATGTTATGGATCCCGATTTTAATCTGCATTTAGACATGAGTAAAATTGCTCAAACATGGATTGTGAGAAAACCAACAGAAGACGGTATTGTTACTTCTATTGAAGTTTTTAACGAAATGGGCGATATCATTGTTCAATTCTTTGGAAAAAGAAAGCCGGGTCTTCCTGAAATAAAAGAATGGCAGGAAGTTGTGGCTGGTTTATAAGTTTAACCATAAATAAAAAAGCGAGAAAAATTTCTCGCTTTTTGTTTATTGCTCCGGTGCAATTTACGCTCCCAAAAAAATAATTTTTTAAAATTTTGGTCTTTCTATAATTTCGTATACAAAGTTTTGCTATTCGTCCCAAAAAAGCAAATTCTTTTGTAAACTATTTTATTTTTGCAAAAACCTTAATCATGAAACAAAAATATTTTTTTTCTTTTTTTATGCTTTTTTATTTTGTCTTAACTATTGGTCAAAATAATGCTATGCAAATTACTAATGATGATTATTTTAGTTGTAACCGAAGATTTTATAATACTTATTACGACTTAGACAGCAGTAATTTCACTATTGAATATGATTTTTATCTAAATTCCCTAACAACTTATAATGGTAGATTTACTGCATTTCAATATAATAGTTCATCAACAGTTGCCAAACCTATTCATTTTTATATTAATAATTTGGGAGAGTCCAACTTACTTTTAGGAAATGGTTCAACAGAAGAATCGGTTCCCGAAATGCCTTCTTTTAATGATCAACAATGGTATCATATTGCGATGGTAGTAACCAATACCGCAACCAAAAATGTTAAATTGTATGTCAATGGGGTGGCTACAGTTGATTATGACTTTACTGCTACTTTAGATGGATTTGACACACAAACATTTTTACATCTTGGAGCAACTAATCTCACTTCAGCTTCTAATACCGGTAATGCAAAATTTGATAATTTGCGAATTTGGTCTACGGCACGAACTGCAACAGAAATACTAGATAATTATGCTAGTTGTTTGAGTGGAAATGAAACAGGACTAGTAGGCTATTTTAATTTTGATGGATTTAATGGTAGATTCGTAAAGAACTTAGCTATTAATTCGAATCCAATTAATGTTTCTGTTTCAAGCACCTACATTTCATACGTCCCAGGAAGTGGCTGTACTGTAACACCATTATACGCTCCAATAACTGTTACGGGAACATATCCTGGAATCTATTATTATGTGGGACAATATAATGGGAAACCTTATTACAAAACTGATAATTTAGAGATTAACTGTAGTGACAGTAATACTCAAGCAAAATGTCAATCTAATCCGCATATCTCAAAAATTATATGGGAAAACAATCAATGGGAATTACAAGGAGAACACTGTGTATGGGAACTTGGCGAATCATGTGTGACATATTTTAATGTAATTAGCTATAATACAGATGAACCAGCCGCCATTAATACCGCTGATACTGCTTTTCCTCCATGTAGCGGGTGGTCTTTTACTAACTCCGGTGAAAACGGCACATTCTCATCTGATGATTGCACAGCATTATCAATTTCAAATCTTGAATTTGAAAAAAATATTTTGGTCTATCCTAACCCTACAAAAGATTACTTAAATATTGATGCAAAAGAAACTATTTCTATTGAACTTATCAACCTTTTAGGCGAAGTGATTAGTACAAAATCTAACTTTGACGGCTTTCATAAAATAGATGTTTCTTATTTAAACAGTGGAATTTATTTTTTAAAAGCTACTAACCAAAGTGGTAAAAATAAAAGCTTTAAAATAATTAAAGATTGATAGATATGAACAAAAAAGCGAGAAAAATTTCTCGCTTTTTTTTATTGCTCTGGTGCTATTTGCACTGCTAAACCTTCTAAACTTTCTGTTATAGGAATTTGACATCCTAACCTGCTATTTTCTTGTACATGATAGGCTTCATCAAGCATCGCTTCTTCGTCAGGATTTCTGTCGATAGGAACTACATCATTTAGAACATACACCTGACAAGAGGCACACATAGCCATTCCTCCACAAATTCCTAAAGTTCCTTCTTCGGCTAATTCGTAAGAACGAATCAACTCCATAAGGTTCATATTCATATCCGTTGGAGCCAACACTTCGTGAGTAACTCCGTTTCGGTCTGTAATTTTAATTGTAACGTCTTGAGGCATGCTTAATCAATAGATTTTACAACTGCTTTTTCTGCTTCTTTACGAGTTCCATCGAAACCATCAACACCAGAAACGGTTGTATATTTCAGAACATAACGTTTTCCCGGATTGATTCGGTTATAAACACTTTGGCACATTAATGTTGCTTCGTGGAAACCACATAAAATCAACTTCAATTTTCCCGGATAGCTATTTACGTCTCCAATAGCATAAATCCCTTCAACATTTGTTTGGTAATCTAAAGCGTTGTTTACTTTAATGGCATTTTTTTCGATTTCCAATCCCCAATTTGCAATAGGTCCTAACTTTGGTGTTAATCCAAATAACGGAATAAAATAATCACACTCCGTTTTCATACGAGCTCCATTCACTTCAATATCAACTGCAGTTACTCGTTCGCTACCATTAAAACCAACAACCTCAGCAGGAGTGACTAATTTAATTTTCCCAGCGTCTTTTAATTCTTTCACTTTTTCTACCGAATCTAAAGCACCACGGAATTCATTTCTACGGTGAACCAAAGTAACGGATTTAGCTACATTTGACAAGAAAATAGACCAATCTAAAGCAGAATCTCCTCCACCGGCAATCACAATATTTTTATCTCTATATTTTTCAGGATCTTTTACGAAATAGTCTACACCTCTATCTTCCAATTCATAAAACTCAATGTCTTTTAAAACAGGTTTACGAGGTTCAAAGGTTCCCAAACCACCTGCGATAGCAACTGCTTTTGCCTTATGTTTAGTTCCTTCTTTTGTAGTCACAATGAATGTACCATCTTCTAATTTTTCAATAGTTTCAGCAGTTTCTCCCAAAGTAAATCCTGGTTGGAATTGTTTGATTTGTTCCATTAAATTGGTTACTAAATCTCCAGCTAAAACTTCAGGATAACCCGGAATATCGAAAATCGGTTTTTTAGGATATAACTCTGCTAATTGTCCTCCGGGTTGCGGAAGCGCGTCTATAATGTGGCATTTCATTTGAAGCAAACCGGCTTCAAAAACGGCAAAAAGCCCGGTTGGGCCAGCACCTATAATCACAATATCTGTTTCAATCATTTTAAAATAGTTTTTTCAAGGGCAAATTTCAAACATGTAAAATTATAACCCAATGATTTTTATCAGTTTTAGCATTTAAGAATCAGGTTTTAATTTGTTTTTATTTCACAAAACCTAACTCTTAAATACCAAACTAAAGTAATATATTGAATTTGTTTCGTTTGTAACTTATGCTACATTCTCAACTGTTTCAATTTGAGGAACATACTTTTTAATTGTTGTTTCTACACCTGCTTTCATCGTACTGATGCTTAAACTACAACTTGTACAAGCTCCTTCTAATCGAACTTTTACATGCTTATCATCGATAATCTCAACCAGAGAAATATTTCCTCCGTCAGAATTCAAAAACGGACGAATTTCGTCTAGTGCTTTTTCAATGTTGCTTTTTATTTCTTCTTTCGTCATACTTTTTGTATTTAGTAATTAGTAATAGTGATTAGTAACTGGCTTTTAAACCGAATACTAATAACTTAATACTGCCTACTTTTTATTTACTGCAGAACAACCTGCCATTGTTGTAATCTTCACTATTTCTGTTGGCGGAAGGTTATCATTTCGGTTTACGGTTTCTTGAACAACGTTACGTGCTAATTCTTCAAAAGATTTTTCCAATGTAGTAGCCGTTTGTAATGCTGCCGGACGACCATAATCTCCAGCTTCACGGATACTTTGCACCAATGGAATTTCTCCTAAAAAAGGAATATCTAAATCTTCTGCTAAATTTCTTGCTCCTTCTTTTCCGAAGATATAATATTTGTTATTTGGTAATTCTTCCGGAGTAAAGTAAGCCATGTTTTCAATGATCCCCAATACCGGAACTTTGATGTTATCGTTTTGGAACATTGCTACTCCTTTTTTGGCGTCGGCCAATGCAATGGCTTGAGGTGTACTTACTACAACAGCACCTGTTATCGGTAAAGACTGCATGATTGACAAGTGAATATCTCCGGTCCCCGGTGGAAGGTCGATTAGCATAAAATCAATATCACCCCAATTGGCATCAAAAACCATTTGATTTAAGGCTTTTGCAGCCATAGGTCCACGCCAAATTACTGCTTGGTCAGGCTTAGTAAAAAATCCAATTGACAGAATTTCAACACCATAACTTTGTACCGGTTGCATTTTTGATTTTCCGTCTACTTCAACAGAAACAGGTTTAGCCTGCTCTACATCGAACATTATTGGCATTGAAGGCCCATAGATGTCAGCGTCTAAAACCCCGACCTTGAAACCCATTTTAGCTAAAGCTACCGCTAAATTAGCTGTAATGGTTGATTTACCAACACCTCCTTTACCTGAAGAAACAGCTATGATATTGCTAATCCCCGGAATTTGTTTTCCTTTAATTAGGTTTTCTTCTTCTTTTTTCTCCGGAGCTTCTACTTTGATATTAACTTTCACTTTTGCTTTTTCATACACTTTTTCGTGTATTACTTTCATAATATCAACTTCGGCTCTTTTTTTAATGTGTAAAGCGGGTGTATTTAATATAACCTCAACCACCACTTCGTCACCAAACGTAAGTACGTTTTGTATAGCACCACTTTCCACCATATTTTTTCCTTCACCTGCAACAGTAATGGTTTCTAGTGCTTTTAATATCTCTTTACGATCTAACTTCATTGTGTATTGTAATTTAATTTCCTTGCATTCAATCTTTTATTAAGACTGATTTTAGATTACAAAGATAAGTTGAAATTAGAAATGCACAAGAATCAATTTGTAAAACTTTTGTTATTTTACAGAAATAAAAAAAGCATCCTTGTCTAAGGGATGCTTTTAAAAACCAAATTGAAAAAAACTATTTAATATTAAAATAGAGATTAAAATCTATATCTACTTGGTTATTGACAACAATGGCGCCAAGTAGTTTTTTGGGGGCTTTAAGGGCAAAATCCTCAATATTAATTTTGAGTAATCCTTTTACATTATTGTTTTTTGCATTGTATTGAACCGGTAAAGTGTAGGTGTTTTTTTGTCCTGCTATAGAAACATTTACTTTTGCTGTAATAGGAGTGGCGATATCATTTAGCTCTAAAAGTTCAATTTTTATATTAGGAAATTCATCAGCTTGTAAGATCGTTTTTAAATCTTTTGTAATCATTTTATGTTTACAGTCAAACCCATTACTTTTTATCTCGATTGCTGCTCCGCGACATACAATTGCATTTCTTTGTTTCAAAAAACTAATACAATATTCTTCTTCTAACAAAGACGAATCATATTGACATTGGAACGAATTTACATTTGATTTTCCTTTGATTACGATTTGACTTTGTTCTGTGATAACAACTCTTGTTGGGTTAATTGACACAAAACCAAGACAAATAAAGATTCCGACTATAAAACCAATTGCTTTCATGACTCTTGATTTTAAGCAGCACGAAACATTTAAAAATCGTTTCGTGCTGCATGAAAAAAGTTTTTTTATTATTAGAAACTAATCACAGCTTCTGCGACGAATCCGTTGAATTTACCACCGTCTAATTTGTCGCCAGGTGCAAATCCATCATATTTTTGGTTTACATATTCAATTTTAGCTAACACGTTTTTAGTCATAAACCAACCGCCACCAATATTGAATCTTGTAATATCTACATCATATCCAGAAACATCTTCTGCTGATACACTGTTGTAACGACCTCCGAAGTAGAAGTTTTCATGACTTCCAAAGCGGTATAATAATTCTGCTCCTAATTGAGTAGCTTTTCTTCTATCTGTTTCTCCTAAGTTTCTACCATTTGTAAGTTCTACTACACCAAAGAATTCTAGACCTTGATATTTCACAAATGGATTAAACATGATTGCTGTTAATTTGTTATTAAAGCTAGGATCATATCTACCAGATCTGAAATCTGTTGTTGCAGTAACATCCGGAGTTGACATAACCAAGTAGTATCTTGCCCCTGCTCTATCACCAGCATATAGGTAAGTTCTTGTAGCCCAAGCTGTATTATAGATAGATCCTGTTAAACGTACTCTTAAATCATCGTTCAACTGTTTATCAAAACCTAATTTACCTATTACTGAAGGACTTGGATTTCCATTTACTTCATCGCTAACAACACTTTGGTTTAATTTTGTATTTGTTACACCAACCATTGCTAAAAAGCCATCTTTTTTAAAGTAAACTTCTCCACCAACTTCTGTAGTAAATGAATCCATTAAATAGTTACCCACAAACGGGTTGAAAAGAGCTTGTGCATTATCAGATCTTCTAAAGTGAGTATCACCGTAGTTTACTTCCATGTGACCTACTTTAATAGTTACATATTTCATTAAATCTGATGCTAAACCTTCTTTAATGAAGTCTAAATTATCTACTTGAAAATACCCTCCTTTTACATAAGTTTCATTGTGGTGGCGAGAAGATAAATAAGTTCTTAAGTGCATACGCAAACCTTTTGCTAATGCCACATCTAAGTCTAAGTTAGCTGTTGCCAAGTTAAAATTATTAGTGATTGGCATAAGATCGGCTGCTCCATCAGCATTTTCGTGATCAATCGCTTGATATTGTAAAGCGAATGCTCCTCCAATTCTTACTTTAATATTTTCGAAAGTAGAGGCTGTATCTTTAGGTGATTCAAAAACATTGATTCCGGTTTTATCTTGCTCTCTATAATTATCTAACTTTCTAGTTTGAGCTTCCATACTACCGCACATGCTTACTAAAGCAATTAGAAGTGCAGATTTGAATATTGTTTTCATGTCTATTGATTTTATTTTGATTTGTAATTTTATTTATAAGTCACGTTGAAATTTACGGTTACACTTTCTCCTGTTTTGATAGTTCCCATTAGAGCTGTTGGAGGTTCAACACTATAATGAGTCATATTAAGTGTTTGTTTACCTGACAATTGCACTTTACTATCAACTACTTTAGCTGTAAAAGATTGCGCTACATTTTTAGTTACTCCGTTAATAGTCAGATCTCCTAAAGTTTCAATAGCGAAAGTTCCGTTACTGTTTTTAGTTATTTTAACAACTTTGGTAACTTTGAAATTGATAGTTTTGTATTTCGAACTGTTTAAAGCTTTAAAAGTATTTTTATCCATTCCGCTTTTACCGCTTTTTAATTGTTCAACTTCAAGGGCAAAAGTTAAGTTTTTCAAGGCTGTAATTTCGGTTCCTGAAACTGTAAAACCTGCAGCACCTGACATTGCTTTTGCTTCAATTGACCAGTCATGCAAATTAGAAGTTCCATCAACTGTCAACTTACTTTCGCTTAATAAAAGTTTATATTCTTGCGCATTTAAAAAATTGAATGTCAAAAACATAAACAATAAAGCATTTAGTAATTTATATTGCGTTTTCATAACCTTTGATTTTAAATTATGAGTCAAAGTTCGTCTGAAAATGCGACAGAAAACATGACTTTTGTCACTTTTGTTACAAAAGGATATTGTAAGGATTAACTCAAACGTTATAGTTCGTATATTTTCAAAAAAAATCCTAAAAAAGTTTTTAAACTTTTTTAGGATTAGATAAGATTGTAATTTTCAGTATGTTACAAATCAGCTATAGCTCATTATGTTTTAAAAGATTCATTTTAATGGTTGTGAACTGAATCATTAATTGGTTCTTCAATACATCATATTGTGATTGCAGTAATTGGTTTTTAACCGAATTAAAAGTAATAGCTTCTATTTTTCCACTTTCAAACTTAGCCTGAGACGTTCTATACGAAAGCTTGGCAAAATCTACAACTTGTTGAAATCCTTTTTGTAATTGTTGGTATTGTTCTTTTTTTTCATTCTCTAAGGTCAATTGTTTTTCCAATTGCTGTTTTTCAAAGGTCATCTGGACTTTTGCTTTTTCGGTTTCTATTTTAGCCGAAGCGACTTTCTTACTATTTCTAAATCCGTTAAAAATCGGGACATTGAGTTGTAATCCAACTTGATGATTCTTATTATCTTGAAGTTGTGTTTGCAGGTTATTTACAATAACATCCGGCTGATTTAATGGTTTATAATAAAACGTAGAAAATTGGTAATAAGCCGACAATGTTGGCAAAGTATTCGATTGATATTGTAGAATAGTTTTTCTATTTAATTTATAATTTATTGTGGCTAAATCTAGTTTTGGATTCTTGAATTCATTTTCAACCAATTGCGAATTAAAATCTTCCAGCAAAACTTCGCTTACTGCAACATCTGTTTTATTAATTAATTGGAATAATTGTAATTTCAGTAGTTTTAATTGTTGTTCACTTTCCAATAATTGTGTTTCTTCTGAAGTATATGATAATTGCATATCATACTCGTCACTTTTAGGCTTACTTCCTATCTCAACTTCTTTAACAACTCTGTCTAAGTTATTTTTAGAGTTTTTAAGTTGTTCTTTTTTAATGGTTACCAATTCTTGAGCATATAATGCCTGATAATAACTTTCTGCTATTTGCAATTTATATTCATTTTCAAAAACAGCTCTTTCTGCCTTTGCTTTTTCCAACTCTAATTTGCTTTTACTTTTTGATGCCAGATTATTAAAATCCAACACATTGACCGATGCGTTGAGATAAAAATTATCATATAAAATATTAGAACTGACTCTTCCGTTTGTTGATGGATCAATGGTTGATCCAAAATTATAGGAATGATTTCCTGCTAAATTAATCGTAGGAAGCCAATAATGAATCAATGAGGTTTTACTTCTTTCTGCCCTTTTCACTTCCAGTTGCTTGAGTTGTTCTTCTAAACTTTGTGTTAGTGACGTATCAATACATTCTTGTAGCGACCAAACTTTCGCTTGGCCGGCAACAAGAACGCTAAAAGCAAATGAAAAGAGAATATATATAACCTTTTTATTCATATTTTAAGTATTTTAAAACATCTACTTTAGTCGCTTGATACGCTTTTGAAAGCACAACCGCTAAGGTTAAAACAATGAGTAATATAAATCCAATTAAAAATGGCAAAACATCTATTGAGACTCTAAATACAAAATTTTCTAACCATTTTTGCAATAAATAATAGGTCGGAAAAACGGCAATTAAAAAACCAATAATTCCAAATACAATATATTGTTTCGATAATTCTTTTAACAATGATCCGGTTTCGGCGCCTAATGTTTTTCTTATAGCAATTTCTTTCATGCGTCGCTCTATAGAAAATGCTGCTAAAGCAAACAATCCAAAAAGAGCAATTAAGATTACAACAATATTTAGCATCGAAAATAAATTGCGTTGTTTTACATATTGCTCATAAGTTCGTGCATAATTTTTATCCACAAAATCATATTCAAAAGGATACTCGCTATCTACATTTTGCACCCAAAATTTTTCAATATTTCCAATAGTTTCTTCCATATTTTCCGGATCCACTTTTACGTAAATTTGATTGACATTCCCTAACATCCATTTTACTGTTTTGAAATGAAAGAAAGCCATTGGGGGAATTTCTGCTTGCGGACCATATACATGAAAATCTTTTACAATGCCCACTACTTTTAATTTATAATTATTCCAATCAACCTCTTTACCGATTAAAGTTGAATCGTTCATCATACGGGCTGCCGTTTCATTAACCAACATAGAATTTATAGTATCAGATGCGTATTTTGGCGATAAGTTTCTTCCTTCTTTAATCTTAATATTCATCATCGGTAGCATTTCAAAATCAATTCCCATATTTTGCCCCTGAATACTTACGTTTTTATACATAAAACTTGAAGATGAATTAGCTCCGTTCCCAAAATTAAATGCTCCAGTTGCTACACCTTGAACGCCTTTTATTTTTGCAATTTCTTGCTTTATCATGCTCAAACGTGAATACATTTTATCTTCGTATCCTTCTTCGTTGTAATCATAAGAATTTTTGTACTTGATTTGTAATATTTGTTCTCCTTTAAAACCTAAATCCTTATTTGCCATAAAATTGACTTGTTGAAAGACTATATAAGAACCGACAATAAAGAAAGATGCAATAGCAAATTGCAAAATGAGCATAGCGTTTCTAAGCCAAATTCCGCTTTTACTTCTACTAAAATTTCCTTTTAAAACTTTTAATGTTTCAAAATTAGAAACATAGATTGCCGGAAAGATCCCTGCAAAAATTACTCCTAAAATGAATATTATAATTAATTGAACAAAAAACAACGAACCATTCAATTCGAGTGATTTTCCCAAGAAATCATTATAGTAAGGCAATGATAATTCTACAATAACCAATGCAAATAAAATAGAAAACAATACCAAAATAACGGTTTCAAAAACAAACTGATACACAATATTCCTTTTTGTCGCTCCCAAGACTTTTCTAACACCTACTTCTTTTGCTCGTTTGATGGTATTAGCCGTTGCCAAATTCACATAATTGACAATGGATAATATTAAAATCAAGACAGACAGTCCAAGCATAATCATCAAGAACTGATAATTTCCTCTAGGCTCTGGAAAACCATTTATTTTAGAATGCAAATGAGATGTTTTTAACTGTTCTAAAATAACTTTATTTGCTTCATCATTATATTTTTTAAGCCACTCTTCTGGTGTTAAGCCTTCATCTTTAGCCCATTTTGCCAATGTATTTTCATACATCACTTTTTCAATTTTTTCTCTTAATTGAGGCGCTTGACTAGGATTTTTTAACTTAATTAATAATCCAAAATTGTAATTCCCCCAATATGTTGCATTTTCTTTTAATCTTTTCTCAACTAAATTGGTCACAATTTCAGGAGCTATAGAAGATTTCGTATTCAATTTGTAAACCCCTTTAATTACAAATTTTTTACCTGAATACAACACTTCTTTATTCATTGGATTTTCGTCTCCAAACAAACGTTTTGCAGCTACATCCGAAATAGCAATGCTAGATTCTTCTAGGCAATTTTTAGGGTTTCCTTGTATAAACTCAAAAGGGAAAAACTCGAAAAAATTCTTTTGTACATCTATAATTTTAAAAATTTCTTTCTTAGAATTATATTTTACAATTTCATTATAATACCAATTGTTAAAATAGCAATACGATTCTACTTCTTGAAATTGTGTTTCAAAGTATGTTCCTAAAGGCGCCGGGTTATTTGCCCAAACCAATCCTTGTCCTAAATCATGTAAAACCTCAAAAACTTTTTCATTCTCGGGGTTCCAAGCGTCATAGCTCTTTTCTTCGTTATAATACAAAAGAGAAAAAACAAGTGCTGCAATACCTATGCTTAATCCTAAAACATTAAGAAATGTAAAAAGTTTATTGTTCTTGATGTGATAATAAAAAATGTGTAACCAGTTGTTTAACATAACTGTTCGTTTTTTGATGGATGATGATTATTTTTTAGTAACAGAGCCTGATGAACTCTCTTTAACACTGATTTTATCCGGAGTTCCGTAATAAATTACGTCGGCACTGGATGTTGCTTCAGCATTTAATAAAACGGTTGGACTTACCATTACATCTGCAGAACTACCGGCTTTTACATAAGCCTCTTTTGCCTGCAAATTTTTAAGATCACAATCTGATGAAGAACTGCTGTTTACCTCAACTATTTCTGCTTTTCCGGAAATTTTTACATCAGATGAACTACTCGATTCAATTTCAATTGTTTTAGCTTCAACCTGAAGAATACAATCGGAACTTGAAGATGTATCAACTGTCATTTTTTCTACTTCAAAACTTCCTTCTATACTACTTGCCGAACTGCTTTTTAGCGTCACTTCTTTTATCTTATTAGGGTTTAAAAGTTTTACCTCAGCCGCAGCACTTGTTGTAATTTCGCTTAAATAAGGTCCGGAAATCTCCACTTTTAAAACTTTAAATGAAACGCCATTATTCCAATTATTTCCGCCTTTAGTTTTTTTCTTTTTAGTATTTTCAGAATATCCCTTTGTCTCAACATAAATTTTCAACACATCATTAGCTACTTCTGTTTTTATACAAGCCATTTTTTGAGCATCATCGGTGTATACTTTAATTGACTGATTGGTACTAAATGTATAAAACACATCAATGGAATTGGATACTTTTAATTTTGAAAAAGATCCTACTTGACGATCTTCTGAAACCTGAGCTTTAAGCATTAAACTCATTAAACCCACTACTAAATAAACTATGATTTTATACATGATTTTGTTTTTTAAGAAATTAAAACATCTACTTTTTTGCTATTATTCTTTTCGGAAATAATCATTCCGTCTTTCATTACAATCGTTTTTTGTGAAAAGGAAGCATCATAATCGGAATGTGTTACCATTAAAATCGTTGCGCCTTGAGCGTGCAAATCGGTTAGTAATTCCATTACTTCGTTTCCGTTTTTAGAATCCAAGTTTCCCGTTGGTTCATCGGCCAAAATAATTTTGGGTTCGTTAATTAAAGCTCTGGCAACCGCAACACGTTGTTGTTGACCGCCTGATAATTGCTGTGGAAAATGTTTCAAACGATGTGCAATACCTAAACGTTCAGCAATGGCTTCTACTTTTTGTTTGCGCTGCGCTGCCGGAACATTATTGTAAATAAGCGGTAATTCGATATTATCAAAAACAGAAAGTTCGTCTATCAAATTAAAATTTTGAAAAATGAAACCGATATTTTGCTTTCTCACTTTTGCTCTTTCCGTTTCCTTAAGGGCAATCATTTCTTTGTCCAATAAAAAATAATGTCCTGCTTCAGCATTATCTAGTAAACCCACTATATTCAATAAGGTTGATTTTCCACTACCAGATGGTCCCATAATGGTTACAAATTCGCCTTGCGCTAATTGAAAAGAAACATCATTCAGTGCTTTTGTTTCTACTTCTTCTGTTCGGAAGGTTTTTGAAAGGTTTTTGATTTGTATCATAACTGTTCGTTTTTTGATGTTTTAAATTTTACAAAATAATCTACTAACGGATAACCTTCTTTAGAAAGAAAACCCGATCGTAAGATGAACTCATATTCTGTTTCCGGTTTTAAATCCAGTTGTAGTTTTATCGCTGAATTGTCATTCACAAACTCTGGTTTTCCAGCCAAAGGAAAATGTTCTTTACCGCTTTCTCCAAAATGAATTGACATTCTTTTTTCATTCATTTCCCTGTCAAATGTGATTATAATTTCTTTTATTGCTGCATTTACATCTGTTGCGTTATTTTTGAATTGGTCAATCGATAGAACTACCGGTCTTTTGCTTTCAAAATCTGACTTGATTTGATTAATATTTTTAGCGGTCTCATTAAAAAACTGAATGATTCTTGGATAAAAACTTCCGAAATCAGGATATTTATCTCTGCTTTTCTCATATTCCCCTAACAAATCACTTAATTCTTTGGTCCACAAAAAACCACGATTTATTTGAGTTTGAATTTCTTTTTCCACCGTTTGTTCGGTTTCATTGGTATCAATCAAATATCTTACAACCGAAGCCCTTACAAGAGATTCATTGACTAATGTTATCCAATTTCCATACGCTTGATTGTTCATTTCTTCTTTCTGAACCTGATAGATTTTTTCACCGCTTTCGGCTAATAAATCCATATTTTGTTTGCTATCTAAATAATGATTAATGAACGAATGATTGTACTCATGAATTAATGTGGGTAAGTGATCTTTTACAGAAAAAACAGCTTCTCCGGTGTTTTTATCAAAATCCCAAACTCCCATAATAGCATTCACAATTAATTGTTGGTTTTTCGGATGTACTTTTACGCCATAGTTTCCTCCTCCGTTCGCAAATCCTAAAATAAGATTGTACTTCTCATTACTGCTTACACCATAATAGTTTTGATACCAATTTTGATTAAAATTTTCCAGAATTGCATTGAAACTTCCCGCTACTTTATTGTAATATTCTAAATGGTTTTGGAAGAAAACATCGGCTTGCGAATCTTTATTAAACTCATTCAATAACTTGATGAATTTCTTTTTATCTACTTTTTTCCATCGTGTATCTAAAGTTGATGTTGCCTCTTTTACTAGCGAATATTTTCCATTATGCTGCAAATGAACTGCAAATGACATTACAGCATCATAACCCAATCCGTTTTGATTTCTGATACTTTGTATGTACGAAATAAATTTGTGATTTTTAACATTTTGAAAGTGAGCGTTGATCTCATTCACATACTCTTGGTTGTAATTAGACGAATATTCTTCATTTCCCACTAACCGAAAAACGATACTCATCAACTCAACTCTTTTATCAAATTTTGCTTGTAGCTTTTCTTGTGAAAAACCTAAAGTCGACCATAATACAACTAAAAAAAATACTTTCTTCATCACTAATTAATGTTTAAAACTGCTATCTCTTTATAATCTTGATACCCTGATGTTACCACTTTATCTCCTGGATGCAACCCTTCTAAAACTTCATAATATACTGGATTTTCCCTGCCTAATTTAATAGTTCTTCGCTCGGCTTTATCGTCGCTTGTTAACACAAATATCCATTTCCCTGAGGTTTCGTTATAATAACTTCCTTTGGGCAAAACGGTTATTTTTTCTTTTTCTGATAATAATAATCGGACACCAAAGCTCAATCCTTGTCTTAAATCTAAGTTTTCTACTTGTGGTAATTGCAATTCTACTTTAAACCTACCTTTTACGACTTCCGGAATCACTTTATCTACAACAACTTGTACTTTTTTTCCGTTGAAATCAATAGTTCCTTTTTGATCTTTTTTGACTTTATTCAAATAGAATTCGTCCACATCAGCCACTAATTTATAACCTTTCATGACATCTATTTTACCTAACGTTTGTCCTTGCGTATAACTTTGTCCTAAAACGGGTTCAAAAGATGATAATCGACCCGATAGTGGCGCTAAAACCAGGAAATTCTTTTTATTGGTTCGCAACACGCCTAAACTTTTTTCCATAATGGAAATCGACTGATTCAATTGTCCTATTTGGATTGCATTCGCTTGTTTTTCTTTAGCCACACTTTGCTTGATAATGTTCATACGCTCTTTTTGAAAACGAAAATTTTCTTGCGTTTTTTCCCATTCGTTTTTGGCTAAAATTTCTTGTTCGTATAGTTTTTTCTCCAAATCGTATTGGTTTTTAGCATCTTGATAATCGTGTTCAATACTAATTAAATCTTTTGTCAAGCTTAATTCCTGATTTCTCAAATCCAGTTTTGCTTTGTTCAAATTATTAATCTGCTCAATAATTGCCGTCTCCTGTTGCATATAATTTAATTCTGTATTCGGATTATACAAACGAGCCAACGGCTGCCCTTCTTGAACAAAATCTCCGTTTTCTACAAAAATTTCCTGAACCGAACCACCTTCCACAATATTTACTAAGATAGAATTCAAAGGTTCTGTTATCGCTTGGAAAACCATAAAATCTTCAAAATAATCTTCTTGAACCGTTTTAATAGAAATTTCACTCTTTTTTACGGTATACGCTCTTTTTTTGGTAAACGAAGCATATACTATAAAAGTCAAGATTAAAATAATTATTCCCACTAGGGCTAGTTTCTTTTTTTTGCTATTTTTACGGTTAATGATGGTGTCCATATTCTTATTTTAGTTTAGTATAAAGGAATTTTGTGCCAAAAACTTATAATTCACAAATAATTAATAATCAATACTTTAAATAAAATTTATTTTATCCAACTGTTCGCTAATGAACACTAAATGTCCGAAACCGTACACAAATGAAAAAAATACAAGCCAACATAGTAGTGATTGATGATCAGGAAGACATTCTTTTTGCAGCAAAAATGCTGTTGAAGAAGCATTTTGAGAACATCATTACGCTAAACAATCCTAAAGACAGCATAAAAATATTGGCTGAACATAAGATTGATGTTGTGCTTTTAGATATGAATTATCGCATTGGTTATGAAGACGGAAAAGAAGGAATCTATTTTTTAAAAGAAATTTTGTTGTTATCTCCTGCTACAAAAGTAATTCTAATGACGGCTTTTGGTCATGTGGAAACAGCGGTTGAAGCTTTAAAATTGGGCGCATTTGATTATATTCTAAAACCTTGGGACAATATTAGACTCATTGAAATTGTCAAAAAAGGCGTTACACAAAGTCGAAAAGAACACAAAACTTCCGAAAATAAATTAGTCAATGATTTTTTTGTTGGAACATCATCAGTTATTGTAAAAGCTTATGATTTAGCGCAAAAAGTAGCAAAAACCGATGCCAACATTCTTATTTTAGGCGAAAACGGAACCGGAAAATATGTATTGGCACAGTATATTCACCAACAATCTAGCAGAAAAGACAATGCTTTTGTACATGTCGATTTAGGTTCTTTGAATGAAAACATTTTTGAAAGCGAATTGTTTGGTTATGCAAAAGGCGCTTTTACCGATGCCAAAAATGATACTGCCGGACGATTTGAATTGGCAGAAAACGGCACAATATTTTTAGACGAAATCGGAAATATTCCACTGACGTTACAAGCTAAATTACTCCAGGTTATCCAAACCAAAACCATTACGCGATTAGGCGAAGCTAAACCGAGAAAACTTAATGTTCGTATTATTGCGGCGACCAATCTTGATTTGAAAGCCGAAGTACAACACAAAAATTTCAGAGAAGATTTGTTTTACCGACTCAATACCATGCAAATTATGTTACCACCTTTGCGTAAACGAAAAGAAGATTTAGTCGAATTGGCACACTTTTTACTCGGAAAACTAAGTGTAAAATATGACAAATACGATCTTGTTTTTGACGAAAAAGCATTGGAACAAATCCAAAAACATGCTTGGTTCGGAAATATTCGAGAAATGGAAAACCGAATAGAGCGTGCGGTAATTCTTTGTGAAAATAATACGATTACAATTCCCGATTTAGATTTGGAACTTGTGGATTCTTTTGAAATTGAAAAAGAAGAAATCCAACTTTCGAACATTGAAAAAAACAGTATCGAAAAAGTATTGTTGAAACATCAGTTCAACATCAGTAAGTCGGCAGAAGAACTCGGTTTATCCAGAGCCGCTTTATACCGAAGAATGGAAAAATACGACATCAAAAATGATTAAACAATTTGCCATTTTTATTCGTTTGTTTTTTGTGCTGATCGGTTTGGCAGGAAGTTTTATTTTATTTCAAAACCATTATCATTATACGGCTTTACTTGGTTTCATTGTTGCAATAGGATTATTTTTAGAGTTGCTTTCGTTTATCAATTCTATTTTCGCGTTTTACGACAAAACCATTCTTTCTATTCTTAACAAAGATTTCTCAGCAGATTTTAAAACTAAAAAACATCAGGAGTTTTATGCGAATCTGTTTGTGTTATATGGACAATTAAAAGCGAATCAAAAAGAACAAATTTCAAAAGACACCGTTTATCAATCCATTTTTAACACCATCGAAACCGGTGTTCTTATTTTAGAAAAAAAAGATTCCGATTGGCATATTACGTTAATGAACGATTATTTTTCGCATCATTTTAAAACACCTAAAGTTTCTAAATGGCATTATCTGAATCAATATATTCCGGCTTTGTGCCAAATTATCGAAGAACACGACTTCTCCGATTTTAAAACTCCATTACAAATTCGGGTAGAGAAACAAGACTACCAAACTTTCATTCTACAAACGGCTAAAAGTAAAATTTATGATCAAGATTATTATATCGTTTTACTAGATTCTATTCAAAAAGTAATTGAAAAGAAAGAAAAAGAAGCTTGGATTAATTTAATGAAAGTGATTTCGCATGAGTTGATGAATTCGTTAACACCCATTCATGCTTTGGCACAAAACTTACAAGAAACCACGCAACAAGATTCGCTTTCTAATGAAGATATCAGCGACATTAAAGAAAGTATTGAAACCATTACCAACAGAACGCGCCATTTGCAGCAATTTGTAGAAAATTATAGAAAACTTGCGGCGTTGCCTTCGCCTAAAAAAGAGAAAACAGCTTTACAAGAATTGCTGAAAAACAGCTTGCAAATTATGCAACCGTTATTGAAAAAAGAGCAGATTTCCGTAGTTAATGAAATTGGTTTTGATCGCTGGATTTCGGTTGACAAACAGCAATTGGAACAAGTTTTAATCAATCTTTTAACGAATAGTATTTACGCACTTGCCGACAAAACGAACAAACAAATTACACTTTCGGGCGAAGTAAAAGAAAAAAGATTGTTTGTTTACATTACCGATACGGGAAAAGGAATTGAAAAAGAAATAGAAGATAAAATCTTTCTACCGTTTTTCACTACCAGAAAAGAAGGAGCCGGAATCGGTCTTACTTTGTCCAAAAACATTATTGAAGCTCACGGAGGTTATCTTACTTTTGAAAGCAATGAAACCCAAACTAAATTCACGATTTGCTTGTTTGAGTAAACTTTAAAAATCAGGCTCCCAAAAATGTTTTTGAAAATCCACTATTTTATTGTCAACCACTTTAATACCTTCGGCTTCTAAAAGCTGTTGCATGAGATTGGTTCCGTCAAAATGATGTTTCCCGGTTAGCACACCGTTTCGATTAACTACTCTATGAGCAGGAACATCTTCCATATTGTGTGAAGCATTCATGGCATAACCCACCATTCTTGAAGATTGCGGGGAACCGATAGTTTTAGCGATGGCACCATAAGAAGTAACTTTCCCATAAGGAATTTGGCGAACGACTTCGTAAACCCTTTCAAAAAAGCTGATTTCTTTTGGTTTTACCATATCAATAAAACATTTTAATAAGAGATGTCATGGCTACTATTCCGGTAATAATAGCAATAAAAAAATTGATATTCTTAGAAAGTAAGGTTACTTTATGCTCAATTTTTCGAAAGAAAACAGCGTAAATGTAAAATATAGCAAAAGTTCCGATGCTGGCTGCTAAAGAAAAACTGATAATTTCGGCTATTGAAAAATGAAATAAATCTTTAGTAGCCAACATTAAACTCATGACACCATAATACGGTATGGCAAACATGTTTAAAGAAGACAAAGTTAATCCAAATAAAAAGCGATTGCGTTTGTCTTTTACTTCAACATTGATTTTTCGCTTCTTTTTAGCCTGAATTCCGTTGTAGATAAAAAAGAAAGTTAGCAGTATAAAAATTACGGTTCCGAACTTTTTTAAGGTTTCAGTTATATGAGGATTGGTATCAAGAAATTTAGCGAAATATGTTCCTGCAAAGCTTTGAAAAAAAACAATAACTACCGAACCGAAAGAAAAAAGCAAAGCTTGTCTTCTGTTTTCTTCCACGCTTAATCGGGCAATAGTCATATTCAACATTCCTGGTGCTATAATTCCAATTGCCGCAATGACAAATCCTGCTAAAAAAGCGATTACCAATTCCATTTACTTCAGTTTAAATTTAATGTAGGTTATAGGTTTGTTCTGCTCTAAATATTGACTTTCATAGAAGGTTTGAATACTGGTTACTTCAACCGGAGCACCTTCGTTTCTGTAAATATTATGATTCGCATACAACACTTCGTGACCTTCGCCATGCAATAAACCTAATGTATATCCGTGCATGAATTCGCTATCGGTTTTTAAATGCATGATTCCTTCTTTTTTCAGAATCTTTTTATAGCGTTGCAAAAACTCCGAATTGGTCATACGATGTTTGGTTCGCTTATATTTGATTTGCGGATCCGGAAATGTTATCCAAATTTCGTCTACTTCATTTTCTGCGAAACAATGTTCGATCAATTCAATTTGGGTACGAAGAAATCCCACATTATGAATTCCTCCTTCAACAGCCGTTTTGGCGCCACGCCAAAAACGCGCTCCTTTAATATCAATTCCAATAAAATTTTTATCCGGAAATTTTTGGGCTAAGCCCACAGAATATTCTCCTTTTCCACAACCTAATTCTAAAACAATAGGATTGTCGTTCTTAAAAAATTCCGTTCTCCATTTTCCTTTAAAAGGCAAATTTCCAGAAACCACCTCATCTCGAGTTGGTTGAACCACATTATCAAATGTTTCGTTTTCTCTAAAGCGTTTAAGTTTGTTTTTACTTCCCACAAGAAAAAAATTAATTTTTTGGTAAAATTAAGGAAATATGAGTAAAGACAAATTATTTTTACTTTACAACTTGAAAAAGAATACCTTTACTTGTAGCACAAATGCTTTCAGAAGCTGAAAACTACACAAAACGAAGCAAACGCGATTGGAAACAAAAAAGAAAATTTTAGTTGCTCCATTAAATTGGGGATTAGGTCACGCAACACGCTGTATTCCTATTATTAAAGCTTTAGAAAATAATGGTTTTGAACCTTTAATTGCTTCTGATGGTGTAGCATTAGCTTTGCTAAAAAAAGAGTTTCCTCATTTACTGCACTTGGAACTTCCTTCATATAACATTCGTTATGCTGAAAAAGGTAAAAACTTCATGTGGAAAATGTTGGCTCAAGTTCCTCAGATTGTTTCAGCCATTCAAAACGAACGCAAAACAGTAGCCAATTGGGTAAAGGAATACGGTATTGACGGTATTATTTCTGACAATCGATTAGGTGTTCATCACAAAAGAATTCCTTCGGTTTTTATGACGCACCAATTGACCGTTTTAACCGGAAGAACTTCTTGGATCACTACAAAATTGCATCATTTTTATATTAGAAAATTCAACGAATGCTGGATTCCTGATGTTGCCGGAACGCCAAATTTGACCGGGAAATTAGGTCATTTAAGCACTACTTCTTTAAAACATTTGCGTTATATAGGTCCGCTGAGTCGTTTACACAAACGCGTGGTGGATCCTAAATTTGATGTCATGATTATTCTTTCGGGACCAGAACCGCAACGAACTTTTTTGGAAGAAAAACTGCAATCGGAATTTGAGAATTACGACAAACCTGTTTTATTCGTCAAAGGAAAAATTGAGGATGAACAACAAATCAATATTGAAAAAAACATCACCTATTACAATTTTATGAACAGCGAACAGTTAGAAATAGCGTTCAACCAAAGTGATAAAATTGTATGTCGTTCGGGTTATACAACCGTAATGGATTTAGCACAATTAGGCAAAAAAGCTTTTTTTATCCCTACTCCGGGACAATACGAACAAGTGTATTTGGCTAAAAAATATAAAGCAGACGGCATTGCACCGAGTTGTAAACAGGAAAATTTCAGTTTGGATAAAATAAATAAAATCGCTTTGTACAGGGGATTGCAAAACTTTACAACGACCATTAGCTGGACGGAATTATTTCGCCTTTTCTAAGGTAAATGAGAATTCGGAGCCCACTCCAAATTCACTTTCCACATAGATTTTTTCTTTGTGTCCTTCAATAATGTGCTTCACAATAGCCAATCCTAGCCCGGAACCGCCTTCACTGCGTGCGCCGCTTTTATCTACACGATAAAAACGTTCAAACAAACGAGAAATATGATGTTTTTCAATTCCCTCGCCATTATCGGTTACTCGTACAATCACTTTATTGCTCACTAAGTCTTCAATACTTACTTCCGTAGTTCCGCCTTCTTTTCCGTATTTAATAGAGTTGACTACTAAATTAGTTACTACTTGTTGAATCTTTTCCTGATCGGCAATTACTTTAATAGGGTGTTTATAGCGCGTATCAAAAGTTAATGTAATATGTTTTTTAGCAGCCCGCATTTCAAGCAGATCAAAAACGTTTTGAATTACTTCTACAATATTGAATTCTGACAAACTTAAATTCAGATCTCCTGTTTCTAATTTGGTAATCATATCCAAATCTTTCACAATATAGATTAATCGCTCTACTCCTTTTTCGGCACGTTGCAGGTATTTTTTACGGATGTTTTTGTCATCCATAGCTCCGTCAAGAAGCGTCAACAAATAGCCTTGAATGGTAAATAAAGGCGTTTTAAGTTCGTGTGAAACATTTCCTAGAAATTCTCTTCGATATTCTTCACGAATTTTCAAAGTTTCAATTTCCAGTTTTTTATCGCGAGCAAATTTTTGTACTTCTTTCGTTAAAGTCGCCATATCGGTTGTTACCGGCTGATTTCGGAAAGAGGCATTTTCCAACAGCGAAACATCATCGTAAATTTTCTTAACTCTTCGATAAATGAAACGCTCTACTCTAAACTGAAGTACAAAAAAAGAAAAGACAAAAAGCATAATGGCATACAATAGAATATACCACACGCTTATATGTAAAAAGAAATAATTGAAAAGGATTAAAACTCCAAAAGAAAATAAGGTAATATACGTTGATGATTTAAGTGCAAACTTGTATGATTTTTTGAAGTTAACCGTCATTAAAATTCTATTTTATATCCTACTCCTTTAATAGTTTTAAAGAAGTCATCTCCTATTTTTTCTCTTAATTTGCGAATGTGAACATCGATGGTTCTACCGCCTACAACTACTTCATTTCCCCAAACTTTATCTAAAATTTCTTCACGGGTAAAAACCTTTCCGGGTTTAGTAGCTAATAGATAGAATAATTCAAATTCTTTTCTTGGTAAAACAATTTCTTCGTCTTGGCGAATGATTTTGTACTCTTCACGGTTAATTTCGATATTCCCAACTTTAATTACATCGCCTGCTTTATCCTCATCTTTTAACCTTCTTAACAATGCCTTAACTTTACTGATCAGCACTTTTGGCTTAATTGGCTTAGCAATATAATCATCCGCACCTGCATCAAAGCCTGCCACTTGAGAATAATCTTCTGAACGAGCTGTTAAAAAAGTAATGATTGTATTTTGTAATTCAGGGAATTTTCGGATGTTTTCACAAGCTTCGATACCATCCATTTCGGGCATCATTACATCCATGATAATTAATTGAGGAAGTTCTTTTTTCGCTACAGTTATAGCTTCCTTACCGTTTGAAGCTGTAACTATTTGATATCCCTCTTGAGTAAGATTGTAGCCGACAATTTCCAAAATATCCGGTTCGTCATCGACCAACAAGATCTTGATGTCTTTTTTTTTCATTTCTTGAGAATACATAGTGTTACTGCTTGTAAAGGTAAAGATAATATAAAAAGTTGAAACGGGTTAACAATTATTTAATCGGTTTACATTTTACTAACATTCTCCATACTATTTTATAACAGGTGATTAACATTTCCCTAACCTATCAGCCTTTCCTTTGCAACGAAAAATAATAACGCAACAAATACAACAAATGAAATTAAAATTATTACTACTGTTCTCCTTCTTTTCAATGTTTGCTTTTTCGCAAACCGGAACAGTATCAGGTACTATTCTTGATAAAGAATATAATGATGAACCACTACCTTTTGCAAACATTTCAATTAAAGGCACAAGTAAAGGTTCTTCAACAGATGATAATGGAAAATATAGCATTGCTAACATTGAACCGGGCAGCTATACTTTAATCATTGCTTATGTTGGTTACGAGACTAAAGAAATTCCTTTTACATTAAAAGCAGGCGAGACCAAAGTTATCAATGAAACTTTAGCAGCTAGTGGCGTACAACTAAAAGATATTGTTGTACAAACTACTGTGAGTAAGGAAAAAGAAACTACTTTACTTTTAGAACAGCAAAAAGCTATAGACATGAAACAAGCTATTGGTGCAGAAGAACTTTCTCGTAAAGGAGTTAGTGATGCAACAGCAGCAGTTGTCAAAACAACTGGAGTTTCTCAACAAGAAGGTGTTAAAAATGTTTTCGTAAGAGGTTTAGGAGATCGTTACAATTCTACTTCCTTAAATGGCTTACCATTACCTTCTGAAGATCCTAGATATAAAAATATTGCTTTAGGCTTTTTTACCACCGATATCATTAAAAACATTAATGTAAATAAAACTTTTGGCTCAGACTTAAATGGGGACGTTGCGGGAGCTAATATTGATATTGCTTCTAAAGAACTAGAGAAAAATAAAGTTTTATCAATATCAGCTGGCACAGGATTTAATACTAACGCTATAAATAACCAGCTTTTAGTTGCTAACGGCTTTAATTATTTTGGTTTTCTAGAAAATGGAAAAAATGCACCTATTACCTCTTTAAGTTCAAATGCTTTTGACACAAAATTCAAACCTTCAGAAAAAAATAATGTAGTTAACACAAGCTTTTCTTTAAGTGGGGGTGGTAAAATATACTTTTCAGACACTAAAAGTTTATCATTATTCGGAGTTGTTTTGTCTACAAGTGATTTCTCTTATAGATCTGGAAAAACTGGAACAGTAAATGCTGACGGAGGTTCTGTTCAAGACTTAAATTTTACCAGAACCGATTATTCAGCTACACAAACAGCTTTAGGAAATATTAAGTACAAATTTGGTACTGGAAAAAGCATAGCGATAAACTCTATGTACATTCACGATAACAAACAATATGTTGGTGATTATGTAGGTTTTTCAAGAAGTATAAATGATAATAGTGACGCTACTAATTCATTCATTAGAAGACAACAATTAAACAACAATAATTTATTTGTTAACCAAGTAATATTTGATTACGAATTTTCAAATAAATTCAGCTTAAATGCAAGTGCAGCTTACAATATGGTTAGAGGCTCCGAACCAGATCGTAAAACAAACTCTTATAACTACGTTGATGGACATTATGTGGTTGCAACAAATTCATCTGTTTTAAATCATCGTTATTTCTCAACACTTGATGAGAATGACTACATTGGCAAAGTAGAAGGTAAATACACCTTCAATCCGGATAGCGACTTGAAAAAAGTTTTAACCTTTGGTGGTAATATAAGAAAAACAGAAAGAGACTTTAGTGCGATTCAATTTAACTATAATTTCTTCACCAATGATAATGTTGTAGACATTAACAACCCTGATGCTACTTTCAGTCAAGAAAATCTTAACAGTGGTGCTTATGATTTAAGAACGGGAAGAGGTTATGGAGCTAATGCTTTTGTACCTTATACTTATAATGCTACAAGAGACAACTATTCAGGTTATGCTCAAATCCTATATCCTTTCAACGAAAAATTAACTATCCAAGCTGGCGCTCGCTTTGAAACTTTCCAACAAAAAATCGATTGGGACACAAATATTTCTAGCAGTGTAAACGATTTAACTGTTGATCCTGCTAAAATTGATAAAACTTATATTTTACCAAGTTTAAATGCCAAATATTCTTTAAACGATAAAAATGCGTTACGTTTTGCAGCAAGTCAAACTTATACAATGCCTCAATTTAAAGAAAATGCACCCTTTCTGTATGAAGATCTTAACTTTTCTGAATTCGGTAACCCTGATTTAATTCCTTCAACAGATATAAACTTTGACTTAAAATACGATTGGTATATAGGAAGCGGAGAATTATTTTCAATAGGTGGATTTTACAAAAATATTCAAGACCCTATCAATAGAATTCGTGTAGCATCAGCAGCAAATGAATTCTCTTATGTAAACACTGGTACAGCATTTGCAACAGGAGCAGAATTAGAATTCAGAAAAAACATTATCAAAACAGAAAGCGAGATAAGAAACAATAATTTATCTTTTGGATTAAATGCCTCTTACTTATATTCTGAACAAAAACTAGTAGATACAGACAAAGATCGTTTAACCGTTTTGTTTACTAATTCAAAAAGTAAGTTAGAGGGTGCAACACCTTTATTAATTAACTCTGATTTAAGTTACAACTTTAAGACAGAACAAAATGCTTTAACATCTACCATTGTATTTAATTATTTCTACGACAAAGTTTACTCTATCGGAACTTCTGACAATCAAAATATTATCGAAAAAACAGTCCCTACTCTCGACTTTATAAACAAATTTACATTAAAAGAAAAAAAGCTAACAATGAACTTAGGTCTTAAAAATATTTTAAATCCAAAATTCAGATTAACTCAAGAAACAACAAATGGCACAACAACAACCGAGTCTGTAGTACAAAGCTATAGAAAAGGAATGTTTATAAGTTTTGGATTAAACTGGACATTATAAAAATCAATACAAATTAAACAATCTAACTATTAAATTTCAAATTATGAAAACAATGAAAAAAACGCTTTTAGTAGCACTTGCCTCAGTTGCAATCATTTCATGTAGCAGTGATGATTCAAACGACTCACCATCAACAACTTATGACGGAGTAATTTCTTCTTTAACAGATCCTGATTTTAATGCTGCGTCTTTAAAAGGAAATATCGCTGCTGACTTAACTTTACCAGCAGGTGAATACATCCTAGATGGTGCTTTAGTCGTTAAAAGCGGGTATACTTTGACAATCTTACCAGGTACAACTTTCAAAGCTACTCCAGGTGGAACTAACGTATTTTTCGCTGTAGAACAAGGCGCGATGGTTGATGCTGAGGGTACCGCAACTAATCCAATTTTATTCACTTCAAATTCTGGTAATCCAAGATCTGGTGACTGGGGTGGAATTCTATTAATGGGATATGCTCCGATCAGTGGTGGTAATACAGCAGTTACTGAAGTAGTTGATTATATCTATGGAGGAACTAACGAACATGATAGTTCAGGTATTTTAAAATATGTAACTGTTGAATACACAGGTGCTCGTATTAATGGAGACAAGGAGTTTAACGGATTCACTTTCTACGCTGTTGGTGATGGTACTGTTGTAGATAATATTGTTTCTAAATATGGAGATGATGATGCAATTGAATTCTTCGGAGGAACAGTTGATGTAACTAACTTATTAGTTGTAAATGCAAAAGATGATATGATTGACTGGACTCAAGGTTTTACAGGAACAATTACTAATGCTTACGCTATTAGAGAATATGGTTTCAACGATGTAACTCAAGATCCAAGAGGTATTGAGGCTGATGGAAATTTAGACGGTTTATCTCCAACTCAATCAGGACAATCTAATCCAACTTTAACTGATTTAACTATTGTTTCAAACTCAGTTGTTCAATTATCAGATATTATGAAAATTAGAAGAGGAAGTGGAGCTTTAATCTCAAACTGTTTAGTTCTTTTAGGTTCTAATGCTCCTGCTCCAGACGATTTTGTTGACTGTACAGACGGAGCAGGTGATGCTGCTGCTAGTACAAACATTACTGTTGTTGGTTCAGGTAATAATTTAAATATCACAGACAATAAAGTTGGTGTTAACAATGCTACTATCAATGCTACATCTGGAACTACAGGTGGTGCTGATACTACAGCTTTTGACTGGACCGGATACTTCAATTAATTCTTTTTACACTTATAAAACATTAAAAATCCCTCAAAATTGAGGGATTTTTTTATATCAATATGTAACAAACAAATAACTTATTTTAAAAATATTCTCAATACAAATTAACTTAGGGTGGAAAAATAATATTCAAACACACAACTTAAAATATTCTTTTATTATTATTTAATTTATCATTTGATAACTTTAAGAAAATTCAGGCAAACTATCTTTAACAATAAATAACTAAAAAATATAAACATGAAAAAAATTATTTTATTGATTATCTCTAGCTTGCTTTTTTATTCACTCTCTTATGCGCAAGCTGATCGTTATCATAAACTAAGAGTCATAGGCCCAACACTAGAACAGTCTGTAATAAATAGTTTATGTTATGGTTATGATTTCTATCACAAACCTTTGGTTACTTGGAATATATATTCTACCGATCCACTAGAAGTTGGAAAGATTTACCTTTTACCAACACCATCTGACGGTATTAATAGATTTTATTGGGTAGAACAAACATTTGATACTCCATATCAGGATGCAGGAGAGTTTGTTCAAAATTTACAAATAATAGAAGGTCCAATATCATGTACAACTCCTGCAAGATCTGTTCATTTTAGAAATTTGGGTACAGACTTAGATATTTCAGAAACCAATTCTTTTTGTGAAAATGGAAATTTTTCCAATAAACCTTTACTCAAATGGAATGTTCTTTCCGCTGATCCTCTTATAGTTAATAAAGTTTATAAGATTTCTTTTAATGGGCAAATATTGTATTTCTGGGTTGAACAAACATTTGACAGCCCAAACCAAGACAGCGGTGAGACTATAGGTGAAAACGATATTATCGGAATCGAAAACATTTCATGCACAAGGTCTGTTCATTTTAGAAATTTGGGTACAAATTTAGATACTTCGGAAATTAATTCTTTTTGTGAGAATGGAAACTTCTCCAATAAATCCTTACTTAAATGGAATGTTTCCTCTACCGATCCTCTTATAGTTAATAAAATTTACAAGATTTCTTTTGACGGACAAATATTATATTTCTGGGTTGAACAAATATTCAATACTCCAAACCAAGACAGCGGTGAGACTATCAATGAAAGTAATATCATTGGGATTGAAAACATTTTTTGTGATGCAGATTTAGATGGAATAGAAGACAGTGAAGACAATTGTCCTTCAACACCTAATACAGATCAATTAGATTCTGATGGTGATGGCGTTGGCGACGCTTGTGACAACTGTAATTCTGTTTCAAATCTAAGTCAATCTGATATTGACAATGATGGAATTGGCGATGCTTGTGATAGTGATAAAGACGGTGATGGCATACCAAATAGTTCAGATAACTGTCCAACTCAAGCAGGTCCTGCCTCTAACAACGGATGTCCTGGCTTAGCAGATTTAATTATAGATACTACAAACTCTACCGCTAAAGCTTCAGGAGCTTCTTATTCTCAAACTTTTTCTAGCAATTCATCTCATACTCTTTATTTAAATGATTCTGAACTTCAGTTATACTTAACTATTAAAAATACCGGGCAAGCAAGCTCAAATACCATGAAAGTCGGCTTCTATGCTACTCAAGGGGCTTCATTTAGTAGCCCTATCCTTTTAAAAGAAGTTAATTTTACAGGAATTAACAGCAATAGTAATCAGTCTCAAGGAGAATATATCCCAAGAGCAACATTAGCAGGATATATTAACTCAAATGGTTACGTTTATATTCATGTTGTTGTTGATAAAAACAATACTGTAAATGAAGGCTCATCCGGAGGTGAAAACAATAATAGATATTCTTCCATATTAGTCAATATTTCAAATAGTACAAGACCTACCGGAAAATTTACAATTGCTGAAAGAAATATCTCAGATGAAACTCATGTGAGTCCACAATCATACGATCTATATATTTATGATTTTTCAGGAACAAAAATAAAATCCGCAAAAATAAATTCTATTGAAGAAGAAAATCAAATTATAGCAACACTTCCATCTGGTTTATATGTAATAAAAACACTTGATGGAACAAGAAAAATATCAAGATAAACAGTCAACCTTTATATAATCGATCTAAAAAATCTCTCAAATTTGAGGGATTTTTTTTTGGCATGCATTTTGTAAAATTATTTTTCGTAACTTTATGCCGTAATTTGTATGCCAATGATCAAAAAATACTTATACTTAACTTTATGTGTACTTTTCTTCTCTGCTGCTTCTCAAGCACAAGAGAACAAAAGTGCTTTTGACAATGGCAATAAACAAGAACAACCTGCCATTGAAGGGCTTTCTATTTACCCTAATCCTACTAATACAGGAAAGATATACATTAGTTCAAAATCCTCTACCGAAAAGAGAATTGAAATTTTTAATGTTTTAGGTAAAAAAGTTTTGGAAACTGTTGTCAATTCAAAAGAAGTAAACATCAGTAATTTATCGCCGGGCGTTTATATCATAAAAATAAAAGAAGGGGAAATTTCTGCAACCAGAAAACTTATTATCAATTAGAGTCTACTAGTTAATTAACCTTTTTTTTACACTAGAGACTTGTTTACAAGTTTATATTGTTTCTATCTTTGTAAAAAATTAAATCGCATAAAAATGAAAAAACTTTACTTTTTATTATTTTCAATTTTACCTTTAATTAGTTTAGCTCAAGGTTCAATTAATTTTGACGATGACACTAAATGGACTCAAGGCGCTGGAGGAACAGCAAATTACACTAGTTATTCTGACCACAGTTACACTGATGGAGTATTCACAGCAACCGGTGTAGAAATAATAAGACAAACTACTGCTGATCAAGATGGTGTTGCAGGAGCTAATGGAACTTATTCAATTAGATTAAGAAATAATGCAACTACACAACTAACAATGACTATTGCTTCAGGTGGTGTAGGTAACTTTAGCTTCCAAGTGAGACGTTGGGATGGTACTCCTGACACTAACTTTACAGTAGAATACTCTACTGATGGCGGTGGAACTTGGAACACTTCTTCAGTAATCGATGCTAGTTTAACTACAGATTCTAACTGGAAAACAGTTAATGGAGTTATCAATAGTACAAACTCTAATATTCAAATTAGACTTGTTTCTAACGGGACTACTGAAAGAATTATGGTTGATGATTTTTCTTGGACTTCTCCAAGTTCTGACCCTTCAATTTTGATTTCATCTCCATCAAATGGAACTGTATATGATCCTTATACTACAAGTGTAGATGTGGCTTTGACGATTTCAAATTTCAATGTTGCAAATGGAACTGGGGATGGACATATTCATTACACAATTAATGGTGGTTCTATAATAATGAAATACGACACTACACCAATAAGTATACCTGTTTCTGCCGGAAACACTTATAGTATCTATGTTGAGTTAGTAGACAATTCTCACAACCCTATTGTTCCTGCTACAAATGCTACTGTTAATTTTGAAGTTACAGATTTTATTACAGCTACTACAATTTCTGCCGTTAGAAATGACGTAATTACAAATGGTGCTGGAAGATATTATCAAATAACGGGCGAAGCATTAGTAACATATACTAGACCAGCTACGAGAAACCAAAAATACATTCAAGATGCTACTGGTGGCTTATTAATTGACGACAACACTAACATCATTACTAACACATTTAATATTGGTGACGGAATGACTGGTTTAAAAGGTCAAACTTCATTATTCAATGGTGTATTACAGTTCTTACCAACAGAAGACATTACCGTTTCTTCAACTGGAAATACGATTACTCCTCAAGTAGTTACTGCAGCTGAAATTTCTGCAAACATCGAAGCTTACGAAAGTGAGTTAGTTCAAATTAACAACGCTACTTTCACTACTGCAGATGGTACAATTGTATTTAGCACTTCAACTCCTGGACCTAATTACAACATTAACGACGGTTCTGACCTAACTTTCAGAGCAATGTTTTCTGAAGCAGATTATATCGGTCAAGTAATACCAACTACTGCTCAAAATTTAATTGTTTTAGTAGCTGAATTCAACGGTACCGCACAAGTAGTCTCTAGAAATATGGACGATGTAAATGGTGTTCTTTCTACAAAAAACTTTAATACAATTGATGGTTTAACAATGTATCCAAACCCGGTTTCAGGAAATACTTTATACATCAATACTACTGCTAACGCTGTAAAACAAGTTCAAGTGTATAACGTATTAGGAAAGCAAGTAATCAACACTACAGTTGCTAACAACTCATTAAACGTTGCTAACTTAACTTCTGGTGTTTACATCGTTAAAATCACTGAAGAAGGTAAAACTGCTACAAGAAAATTAGTGGTTAAATAATATAGTCATTCTATTTTTTTTAGGATCTGAAAACTAATTCAGATTGAGACAACATAATTTTAAGCACCAACTGAGTTGGTGCTTTTTTATTTCATAGCTTTGCAAAAAAATAATTTGGTTTCAGCGCACGACATATTTACCATTTCCGGAAAAAAGGATTTTGAAAAAATTACGATGAAAGTTTTTCGTTACCAATATGAAAACAATTGGGTGTATCAAGAATTTTGTAATTTAATCAAACGAAATCCTTCCAATGTAAAATCGATCGAAGCTATTCCTTTTTTACCCATTCAATTCTTCAAAAGTCACAACGTCTTAAGTTCCACTGAACCTGTTCAAGAAACATTTACCAGCAGCGGAACTACCGGCATGCAAACCAGTCGCCATTTGGTTACTGACATTTCACTGTACAAAGAAAGCTATCGCAAAGGTTTTGCTGAATTTTATGGAAATATTGAAAATTATTGTGTTCTCGCATTACTTCCGTCTTATTTGGAACGCGAAGGTTCTTCTTTAATTTACATGGTGGAAGATTTAATCCAATTGAGTAATCATCCCGATTCCGGATTCTATCTGAACAATTACGACGAACTTATTCTTAAAGTAGAAGAACTCGATAATTCCGGGCAAAACGTATTGTTGATAGGCGTCACCTATGCTTTATTGGATTTGATGGAAAAACATCAATTTCAGTTGAAAAACACTATTATCATGGAAACCGGCGGCATGAAAGGAAGACGAAAAGAAATTATTCGCGAAGAACTTCACGCTATGCTTTGCCAAGGTTTTGGTGTTACTGCCATTCATTCGGAATATGGAATGACCGAACTCTTGTCGCAAGCCTATTCGTTAGGAAACGGCATTTTTGAATGTCCGCCTTGGATGCAAATTTTAATTCGAGATCCGGAAGATGCGCTCACTCTTTTACCTCAAGGGAAAAATGGCGGAATCAACGTTATTGATTTGGCTAATATCAATTCGTGCAGTTTTATTGCTACGCAAGATTTGGGTAAAAAATATCCCAACCATTCTTTCGAAGTGTTGGGACGTTTTGATAATTCTGATATCAGAGGTTGTAATTTGATGGTTTTGTAAAACATTTGTCAAGCTGAACTTGTTTCAGCTTCTAACACGAGCATCGCGAACTGACGTAGTAATCACGTTCGAAATGACATTATTTCACTCTGATTACGTAATAATTTTTCTTTCCTTTTTGAAGTAACACAAATTGGTTATTGATCAAATCTTCTTTGGTAAGCACTTTATCTTCGCCCACTTTATCTTTATTCACAGCAATTGCATTTTGCTTCAATTCTCGACGCGCTTCACCGTTAGAAGCCAAGAAATTAGTTTTGGCAGCCAAAGCACCAATCATATCTAAACCCGCTTCTATTTCACTCATTGATAACTCAACCATTGGTACACCATCAAAAACTTCTAAAAACGTTTTCTCATTTAATTTTTTAAGATCATCAATAGAATTGCTAAACAAAGCATTTGAAGCTGCAATAGCATTATCCAAATCTTCTTGCGAATGTACAAACAACATCAACTCTTCCGCCAAACGTTTTTGCAACATGCGTAAATGTGGTGCTTGTTGGTGTTCGGCAATTAAAGCATCAATAGTTTCTTTATTTAAAAACGTAAAGATTTTGATGTATTTTTCAGCATCAACATCTGTTGTATTTAACCAAAATTGGTAGAATTTGTAAGGCGATGTTTTTTCAGCATCTAACCAAACGTTCCCGCCTTCACTTTTCCCGAATTTAGAGCCATCTGCTTTTGTAATCAACGGACAAGTCATAGCAAAAGCTTTCGCTTGTTCGTCGTTACCCACGTTCATTCTACGAATAATTTCCGTTCCGGTAGTAATATTTCCCCATTGGTCACTTCCACCCATTTGCAGTTTACAACCGTAAGCTTTGTGTAAATGGTAAAAATCGTATCCTTGGATCAATTGGTAGGTGAATTCCGTAAAGCTCATTCCGTCTCCTACTTCACCGCTCAAACGTTTCTTTACTGAATCTTTTGCCATCATATAATTTACGGTAATGCGTTTTCCAACATCACGCGCAAAAGCGATAAATGAAAACTCTTTCATCCAATCGTAATTGTTAACCAAAACCGGAGCATTAGCGTCTGTAGCGTCAAAATCTAAAAAGCGAGATAAAACTCCTTTAATTCCTTCTACATTTTTATTCAACGTAGCTTCATCTAAAAGATTTCTTTCATCCGATTTTCCTGAAGGATCTCCAATCATACCCGTCGCACCACCTACTAACGCAATAGGTTTATGACCAAAATCACGTAAGTGCTTCAACAAAATAATAGGCACCAAACTTCCGATATGCAAAGAATCTGAAGTAGGATCAAAACCAATATATGCTGTAGTAGATTCTTTCGTTAATTGCTCTTCAGTTCCGGGCATGATATCGTGTACCAAACCTCTCCAACGTAATTCTTCTACTATATTTTTCATTGTTTTACTATAATTTGCGCAAAGATAATGGCTAAGTTTCAAAGTTTCAAAGAATCAAAGTCAGAAAGTTGCATTTAATCGCATTTCTACTATTTCTAAACCAAAGATTTCTTTATTTTTACAACATGATATTAGTAACAGGCGCTACAGGATTAGTAGGTTCTCACCTATTAGTGAAACTTCTTCAAGAAAATGAAGCTGTTAAAGCCATCTACCGAAATAAAAAAAGCTTAGATGCAGTACAAAAAATTTTTTTGTACCATGATGCTCTACCCCTTTTTGAAAAAGTGATTTGGGTTAAGGCTGATATTACCGATATTCCTAAACTGAGTTTAGCTTTCGAAAATGTTACTGAAGTATATCATTGTGCTGCCTTTATTTCATTTGATCCAAAAGACGAAGAGCAATTACACAAAACTAACATAGAAGGCACGGCAAATATTGTCAATTGCTGTATTGATTTTGGAGTTCGTAAACTTTGCTACATCTCCTCTATAGCTGCCTTAGGCGACTTGAAAGAGCATGAAACTGTTATTACTGAAGAAACCGAATGGAATTCAGAAGTTGAACATAGCGATTATGCCATTAGCAAATATGGTGGCGAAATGGAAGTTTGGCGAGGTTACCAAGAAGGCTTGGAAGTTGTTATCATAAATCCGGGAGTGATATTTGGATATGGATTTCCTGAAAATGGCAGTAGTCTGATTATTCATAACATTAAAAAAGGATTTCCTTTTTATTCTAAAGGATTAGTAGCCATTATTGGTGTTGACAATGTTGTTAACTGTATGGTAAAGCTAATGAATGGCAATTTTAACGGAGAACGTTATATTTTAGTAGCTGAAGATATTTCGCAAGAAGAACTGTTCTACATTATTGCTGACACTTTAGAAGCCAAAAGGCCTTATGTCCATGCTAATAAGATGCTGACCGAGATAGGATGGCGTTTAGATTGGCTTCTATCGTTTATCTTAGGTAAAAAGAGAGCTTTTACCAGAACTATGGCAAATGCAGCTCACAGCACTTTACAATATGATAGTAGTAAAATAAAAAAAGCCGCTAATTGCAGCTTTAAATCATCTAAAGAGATTTTTTCTTTTATTCCAAAGGAAGATTTTTCGTAATGCTATCTTTTTTTGAAGCAGCTCGCTCTATAAGTCCTCTTTTTTGCTTTTTATCCAAAGAATCTTTATCGGTCTTTTCTTCACTCGGTTCTTTTCCTTCGTCTAACTGCTCACTGATTCGATCCAGAACTTGCTGATATATTTTTTTATACTTGCGCACATTAGAGGCATAATAACGCTGATTTTGATAAAAAGTAGTACTATCTATCTTATATTTATCAAAAATAAAGCTTTGCACTTCCACGCCTTTCTGTCTCAACTTTATAGAACTATGACTTTCCGAGGCCTGTAAAATTGCTAAGTCATATAAGATATCAACCATCTCTTCTTCTTTAAGTAAATGATCAGGTTCTGCAACCGGATTGGAGTTACAGGCAACTAAACTAAAAACTAAAAAAATCAGTATTTTTCTCATCTTACTCTCTTTCAAACAACAATCTTTGACCTGCTTTAACTTCTTTTACTTTACCATTAGTATACACTAATTTTCCGTTAATAAAAGTATGAGTCACTCTCGATTTAAAGTTAACTCCTTCAAACGGAGACCAACCGCATTTATACAGTATATTTTCTTTTTTTACCACCCAAGGCAAGTGTGAATTTACAATTACCAAATCGGCGTAATATCCTTCTTTGATAAATCCTCTTTTTTCAATTTTGAAAATCTTTGCCGGATTGTGGCACATTTTTTCTACAATCTTTTCAACCGAAATTTTTCCTTTTACATGTTTCTCAAACATTGCCACTAATGCATGTTGAACCAAAGGCCCTCCTGAAGGACAACTGGTATAAGGATTCATTTTTTCTTCTAATGTGTGAGGCGCATGATCGGTAGCAATCACATCAATTCTGTCATCCAACAAAGCTTCCCACAAAGCCTCTTTGTCTTCTTCCGTTTTAACTGCCGGATTCCATTTGATTAAGCTTCCTTTTGTTTCATAGTCTTTATCGGTAAACCAAAGGTGATGTACGCAAGCTTCCGCTGTAATTTGTTTTTCTTCCAAAGGAATTTTATTGGTAAACAAACTCATTTCTTTAGCGGTTGACAAGTGAAACACATGCAAACGAGCTCCGGTCTTTTTAGCCAATTCGATAGCTTTTGAAGACGAAATATAACAAGCTTCAGCACTACGAATTAACGGATGATATTTCATCGGAATTTCATCGCCATATTCAGCTTTGTAATGCTCTAAATTCGCTTTTATGGTTCCTTCATCTTCACAGTGAACGGCAATCAACATTTTGGTTGAAGAAAAAATCTTTTCTAAAACTTCTTGATTGTCTACCAACATATTTCCGGTTGAAGAACCTAAAAATAATTTGATTCCGGCTACATTTCTGGGATTGGTTTTTAAAACTTCTTCCAAATTATCATTGGTTCCTCCCATCATAAAAGAATAGTTGGCATACGAAGTTTCTGCAGCAATTTGATATTTCTGCTCTAAAAGTTCTTGTGTAACTGCATTAGGAACCGTATTAGGTTGCTCAATAAAAGAGGTAATTCCTCCTGCAACAGCTGCTCTACTTTCGCTAGCGATATTTCCTTTGTGCGTTAAACCCGGTTCTCTAAAATGCACCTGATCGTCAATAACCCCCGGAATCAAATAGTTCCCTTCGGCATCTACGATGATACATTCAGAAGATTTTGGACTAATTTTCTCAGCAATTTCTTTAATAATATCATTCTCTACTAAAATATCGCCTTCAAAGATTTGTCCTTCATTTACAATTTTAGCATTCTTGATTAAATAAGTGCTCATTATATAGTATTCAGTAATTTTTTAATTCTTAATAATATCACGCCAAAAATAGCTTCTCGAATAATAGATCCGCTCATTTTGGATTGTCCTTTAGTCCGATCGGTAAAAATAATCGGCACTTCAACTAATTTAAATCCTTTTACAAAGGCTCTGTATTTCATTTCAATTTGAAACGCGTAACCAATAAATTTTATTTTATCTAGTCCGATATTTTCCAAAGCATTTTTGCGATAGCAAATAAAACCTGCTGTTGCATCATGAATTTTCATTCCGGTAATAATACGAACATATACTGATGCAAAATAGGAAAGCAACACTCTCGACAACGGCCAATTCACCACATTAACTCCGGTAGAATAGCGAGATCCTATAGCTACATCTGCTCCTTTTTCACAAGCTTCTAACAAACGAGGTAAATCATTAGGATTATGTGAAAAATCGGCATCCATTTCAAAAATATACTCGTAATTATGGTTTAAAGCCCATTTAAATCCATGAACGTAAGCGGTTCCTAAACCTGATTTTTTTTGCCTGACTTCAACAAAAACTCTATCTACAAACTCTTGTTTGATTTCAAGTACTTTTTGTGCCGTTCCATCGGGCGAGTTGTCATCCACTATCAAAACATGAAAAAGATTACCCAGAGACATTACTGCTCTGATAATATTTTCTATATTTTCAATTTCGTTATATGTTGGAATAACGACTAACCCTTTTGGCATTCTGTTAAAATTTGGATACAAAAATACGCTATTTCCCGACTTTATCTCTTAATTATTTTATAATAATAACACTGAAGGTATTTTTTGTAATTTTGCGCTATGCATGAAATTTTCTTTACGGAAAGACTTATCGGATTAAGTGATTGGGCAACTATAGTATTCTTAGTCGCATTTATTGCTATTGCAATCAACCGAAATGTTTTTAGTCCTCGATTTAATGAATTTGTTCGATTAGGCGTTTCAGATAAATATACAAAAATTTACAAAGAATCTGCCAATATAAGAAGCGGTTTTACAGTTTCGTTATTTTTTGTACAAATGATTTCTCTTTCTTTTTTTGTTTTACTCTTGCTTTCTCAATTTTACCATAAAGACAAACATGATGGTATTTTATACATTCAAATTTTTACCTTTTTGACTGTCTTCATTTTATCGAAATATTTAATTGAAAAAATCATTGCCACTTCGTTTAAAATCGAAGAATTTGCGGAACAATTCAACTTGTTAAAAGTTTCCTACAGAACATATATAGGTCTTTTACTCCTTCCGGTAAATATAATTTTATTTTACAATCCTATTGACAGCAGCATTACCTATAGTATTCTGTTACTTTTAGTTATCATTTTTTCGGCTGCAACGTATTTAATTACACTGAGAGCATATCAAAGTTTAGTATCACGTAAAATATTCTATTTTATTTTATATCTTTGCACCTTTGAAATAGCCCCTTACTATTTCATGTATTATTGGATTACAAAAAATTGAACATCTTATGTCAAATTTGAAAGTGAAAACAATTTTGGTTTCACAACCAGAGCCTAAAGTTGAGAATTCTCCTTATTTTGAACTTCAAAACAAGCTAAAAGTTAAAGTAGACTTCAGACCTTTTATTCATGTAGAAGGCGTAAGCGCAAAAGAAGTTAGGGCTCAAAAAATTGACTTGAGTAAATTTACGGCTATTATTTTAACCAGCCGAAATGCTGTAGATCACTTTTTTAGAGTTGCCGAAGAAATGCGCTTTAAAGTGCCTGAAGATTTGAAGTATTTCTGTCAATCTGAAGCAGTTGCTTTTTACTTACAACGTTATGTAGTTTATAGAAAAAGGAAAATCTATGTGGGTCAGAAAGAATTTACTGATCTCGCACCATTAATTAAGAAATATAAAGACGAAAAGTTTTTATTACCAAACACCGATCAGTTAAATACTGATGTCCCGCAAACTTTAAACGGTTTAAAAGTGGATTGGACACAAGGTATTTTCTATCGCACGGTAATGAGTGATTTATCGGATCTAAAAGACGTTTATTATGACGTTTTAGCATTCTTTAGCCCAACAGGAATTAAATCACTTTTCAAAAACTTTCCTGATTTTAAACAAAATAATACACGCATTGCCGTATTTGGAGTATCCACTCAAAAAGAAGCCCTAGACAATGGCTTAAGAGTTGACATTATGGCTCCAACACCAGAAAACCCATCTATGACAGGCGCTTTGGAAAAATATATCTTAGAAGTAAACAAAGGAAAATAATTTCCTTCCACAGTTAACAAAATAAAAAAGGGTTTCCAAATGGAAACCCTTTTTCAAATCTACTTTTAATTAACCCAATTGCGGACCAGCGACCACAAGTGATTTACCTTCTTCATTATCTGTATATTGTGCAAAGTTCTTAACAAATTTAGTTGCTAAATCCGTTGCTTTTTTTTCCCATTCAGCAGCATCAGAATATGTATTTCTCGGATCCAAAATAGAGGAATTAACATCTTCTAACATTTTCGGAACTTCAAAATTAAAAATAGGAACAATATGGCTTTCTGCTTTTTCAATAGAACCATCTAAAATACGGTCAATAATTGCGCGAGTATCTTTTATAGATATACGTTTACCCGTTCCATTCCAACCTGTATTTACCATGTAAGCAGTTGCATTGTGTTCCTCCATTTTTTTCACTAACTCTTCTCCATATTTTGTTGGATGCAAGCTCAAAAATGCCTTTCCAAAACAAGCCGAAAATGTGGGTTCCGGTTGTGTTACACCTCTTTCTGTTCCGGCTAATTTAGCCGTAAATCCAGATAAGAAATAATATTTTGTTTGTTCCGGTGTTAATTTTGAAACCGGAGGCATTACTCCAAAAGCATCTGCTGTTAAGAAAATTACTTTAGTAGCATGCCCAGCCTTCGAAACCGGTTTTACTATATTTTCAATAAACTCAATAGGATATGAAACTCGGGTATTTTCAGTAACAGAACCGTCTGTAAAATCTATTACACCATTAGCATCAACGGTAACATTTTCTAACAATGCATCTTTTCTGATGGCATTGAAAATATCCGGCTCATTTTCTTTACTTAAATTGATGGTTTTAGCATAACATCCCCCTTCAAAATTAAAAACACCATCATTATCCCATCCGTGTTCGTCGTCTCCAATTAATTCACGTTTAGGATCGGTTGACAACGTTGTTTTTCCCGTACCTGATAATCCAAAAAATACTGCCACATCACCATCTTTACCTTTATTAGCCGAACAGTGCATGGAAGCAATTCCTTGAAGCGGCAAATAATAGTTCATCATAGAAAACATTCCTTTTTTCATTTCTCCGCCATACCAAGTTCCTCCGATTAACTGCATTTTTTCAGTCAAGTTAAAAGCAACAAACACTTCTGAATTTAAACCATATTTATCATATTCTTTAAAAGAAGCTTTTGATGCATTAACCACTACAAAATCAGGCTCGCCAAAATTTTCTAATTCCTCTTTTGTAGGCCTAATAAACATATTCGTCACAAAATGTGCCTGCCAAGCCACTTCCATAATGAAGCGAACTTTTAATCTTGAATTTTCATTAGCACCGCAAAAAGCATCTACAACATATAATTTCTTACCCGAAAGCTGTTGAGCAGATACTTCTTTTAAAGCATTCCAAGCGTCCTGAGAAAGCGGTTTGTTATCGTTTACAGCTTTTTCAGAGGTCCACCAGATTGTATTTTCAGTTACCTCATCTTTTACAATGTATTTATCTTTAGGCGAACGTCCTGTGAATTCCCCCGTCATAACGTTAACTGCTCCTAACTCTGTTAACTGTCCTTTTTCATACCCTTTTAATTGGCTATCCAATTCGGCATTGTATAAATAATCATACGATGGATTGTAAACAATTTCCTCTACGTCTTTTATCCCGTAATTTTCTAACGAAATCGTTTTCGTTAATTGTGTGTACTGCTCCATAAAATTAGTGTTATGTTGTTTTATTTAAAGTTGCAAAAGTAAGAATTATATTTTTAACCCAATCTTAATTGGTGTTTTTTAACAGCACTGCATAAAGAAGATATGCCCAGGAAGCTATCATAAACAATCCTCCGATAGGTGTTATAGGTCCTAGTATTTTTGATTTTATTCCTGTAATTAATGAAGTCGATAATAAATAAATAGATCCTGAAAATAATACAACTCCTATAGCAGCCAAATAGAAAATCACCATTTTATCTTTTATTGCAATTATCTGTAATTGGCTAACTACTAATAAAAAAAGGGCATGATACATTTGATATCGAACACCTGTTTCAAAAGAGATCAATTGTTCAGGGCTTAAAATTTTTTTTAGACCATGAGCTCCAAAAGCTCCCAATATAATTGCTAAAAGTCCAATTGCACCAGCAAAAGCAAGGATTTTCTTTTCCATAAATTGAATTTTAGACAAATGTATTAAAATAAAATTTGTTAAATAATGATATTCATCAGGAATTTAACTTTAAAAAATATAACAATTTAGTATATTCGTGTTATATTTTTATACAAACCAACCATGAAAAACATTTTAGTTATTGGTGCAGGGCGTTCAGCATCCTCACTTATACGATACCTACTAAACAAATCTGAGTCGGGCAATTTCTCTGTTACAATTGCTGATTTATCGGAAGAATTAGCCTTAAAAAAAACAGGAGGACATCCAAATGCCAGAGCTATTGCTTTTGACATATTCAATGAGAAACAACGCCAAGAAGAAATTGCAAAAGCTGACATTGTGGTTTCCATGCTTCCTGCTCACTTGCATTTAGAGGCTGCTAAAGACTGCCTTACCTTCGGCAAAAACATGGTAACTGCGTCGTATGTAAGTCCGGGTATGCAAGAATTAGACAAGGACGTAAAAGCTAAAGGTTTGGTTTTTATGAACGAAATAGGCCTTGATCCCGGAATTGATCACATGAGTGCAATGAAAGTAATCCATGAAATCACAGCACAAGGCGGAAAAATGCTTCTTTTTGAATCTTTTTGCGGTGGTTTAGTTGCTCCTGAAAGTGATAATAACTTATGGAATTACAAGTTCACATGGAATCCCAGAAATGTGGTTTTAGCAGGTCAGGGCGGAGCAGCAAAATTCATTCAGGAAGGAACTTATAAATACATTCCGTATAACAAGTTATTCAGAAGAACTGAGTTTTTAGAAATTGAAGACTTTGGACGATTTGAAGTATATGCTAATCGTGATTCTTTAAAATACAGAAGCGTTTATGGTTTAGACGATGCTTTGACTGTTTATCGCGGAACCATCAGAAGAGTAGGCTATTCAAGAGCTTGGGATATTTTGGTACAACTAGGTATGACTGATGATTCTTATATTATGGAAAATTCGGAAAACATGTCGTATAGAGAGTTTACCAATTCTTTTTTACCCTATCATCCAACAGATACTGTAGAGATCAAATTGCGTCATGCGCAAAAAATTGATCAGGACGACATTATTTGGGATAAATTGTTAGAACTTGACCTATTCAATCCTAACAAAAAAGTGGGATTAAAAGAAGCTACTCCTGCTCAGATTTTAGAAAAAATACTTTCTGAAAAATGGAGTTTAAAAGCAGAAGATAAAGATATGATCGTTATGTATCATAAGCTGGGCTATGAAGTAAACGGCGAGAAAAAACAAATTGATGCTACGATGGTTTGCATTGGTGATGACCAAACGTACACTGCCATGGCAAAAACTGTAGGTTTACCGGTTGCTATTGCTACTTTAAAAATTTTAAACGGAGAAATCAAAACGCCCGGAGTACAAATCCCTATTCACAAAGAAGTTTACGAACCTATCTTAAAGGAACTTGAAGAATATGGTGTTATTTTCAAAGAAACCGAGGTTCCTTATTTGGGCTACAATCCGCTAAATGTAGGGAGCTAATCAAACTTATTCAAAATAAACAAAATCCTGTTTTTTTAACACAAAGCAGGATTTTTTATTTTATATTTATACCAAATATCAAAAATAAACTTAAAAATGTAACTTATGAAGATAAATCAGTTACAAATTGAAATTGACGATTTGATATTAAGAGGAGAATGTCCAGTGGACATTCGGTAACTATCTACAGTTTTTTTAATTATAATTTAATCCTTATGAAGATAAATCAATTACAAATTGAAATTGACGGAATCGACAAAGAAATTCTACGCGATTTAATGGAAGATGCGCGCAAACCCATTCTCCAAATTGCCAACAAAATAGGAATTTCAGGAGCTGCCATTCACCAACGCTTGCGAAAACTGGAACAATCGGGCGTTATCTCAGGCTCTAAATTTGTGGTCGATACCAAAGTTTTAGGCTACAGTACTATGGCATTTGTAGGCGTTTATTTGGAAAGAGCTTCCAGTAATTCAGAAGCTGTTAGAGAACTTCGTAAAATACCAGAAGTGTTAGAATGCCATTTCACCACCGGAAACTGGAGTATTTTGATCAAAATTATTTGTAAAGACAACGAACATTTAATGCAATTGCTGAATAAAAAAATACAGTCGATTGACGGAGTTTCCCGAACAGAAACTTTTATTTCACTGGAGCAACAAATTGATCGACAAATTCAACTGTAAAACAATTCAGTCTTAAAAAGAGAATATTTCCATAAGAAATATATTTCTCTATTTATATTTGAAACCCAAATGTATTCCAAATGAAGCAAACATTTCTTTTCTTATTCTTTTCGTTAACTCTTTTCGCTCAAGAATTTAAAACCGATTATTTTGTTTACCATCAACAAATAAACAAAGCAGAAGAGTTTCTATATGGAAAGAATAACCTTGACAGTTGTTTTTATTATTACAATAAAACTTTTAAGGAATTTGATTTCATTTTTGCAAAAGATCTCATCAATGCTGCACAATTGGCAAAAGTGAATAAATTACCCTACCAAACCTATATTGAACAAGGCTTTGCGCAGGGATTGAAACCGGAACATTTAGAAGCTTTCCCCATTTTTAAAGACGTTTTAAATCAACTAAAAAAAGATAAAAATCTACAAGAAAAATATGTTGAGGGTCGAAAAAAATATTTAAAACGAATTGATTTTGACTATTTAGACAAAATATATGACTTAGCTATCTTCGAAAGAAAATATCAAGAGCTCGACAAAAGTGAATGCAAAAGTAAACTTTCTAGTAATTTTCAAAACCTGGTAACTTGGATTGAAAAGGAGGGATTTCCGGGCGAAAAATTATTAGGTATTAAAGATTCAACTATTTTTAGAGAAATCAAAAGCATGAAAAACGACTTGGTTTCTAGAAGTCGAAAAATCATTCCAAAATCGAAAGACTACAAAGTAATCCAAGAAAGTGACCTTTGCCAAAACACGATTGAAACGTTTCTTTATAATTTAGATTATTGCTTTTTTAAAAACCTGAACACTAAATTTTTATTGAAAGAAATACGAAAAGGAAACCTCCATCCGCATCAAATTGCCCTTTTAAATGACTTTGCTTTTTACAATGTCTCTTACAATGTCTCTTACAACGGACTGAACTCTTGCGGAGGTTCATTACCTTATGCGCTGTTTACCAATTTTATAAACTCCACCGCGACTTTTAACATGGAGCAAGCCAATCAGTCGCGAAAGATTTTTTACATGAACCCTTACGAAACCGACTATAAGAAAAAGGAATATGAAAAAAAATATCAATTGAATTTATCTTCCGGTAATTTCTTCTTCCGATAAAAGCCTAAAAAAATCCAAACTCAATATGAATTTGGATTTTTATTTTATAAGCAATATTTACTTTTAGTCTCTTCTGCCAAAAACCTGCAATGCCCAATATAATAAAGAAGCTACAGCACCGATCGCTGCTACTAAATAGGTTCTGGCAGCCCATTTTAATGAATCTTCTGCTCCTTCATATTCTTGTTGCGAAAGCATATTTTTATTCTTCAACCAAGCTAATGCTCTGTTGCTGGCATCATATTCCACCGGCAAGGTAATTAACGAAAAAGCCGTTGCTATTGCCATTAACACTAATCCTATAACTGCCACAATATAACCTATTGATAAACCTTTGCTGGCAATTCCTAAAATCAAACCTCCTATTACCAACCATTGTGATAATGAAGACGAAATTTGTACCACAGGAACCAACTTAGAACGCAATCCTAACCATTGATAAGCCGTAGCATGTTGCACAGCATGTCCGCATTCGTGAGCCGCAACAGCAGCCGCAGCCGCATTTCTTTGGTTATAAACCGCTTCACTTAAATTTACCGTTTTATCAGCCGGATTGTAGTGATCGGTTAAACGTCCGGGAGTAGAAATTACTTTTACATCATAAATCCCGTTATCATGCAACATTTTTTGGGCAATTTCAGCTCCGCTCATTCCGTTACGCAAATGTACTTTGGAATAATATTCAAACTTACTTTGCAAACGATTGCTGACCAACCAACTTACTAAAGCTATTCCTCCAATCAGTATATAATATCCTAACATAATAATTTCTTTTTCTTTTTAGCTATCAAATTTTAAACCAAACTATACAAATGTCAGTTTGACAGTTTTTGTATTTATCTATTATACGTAATTTTTGAAAAAAGTTACATTCAAAAATGCAAAAAGCACGTATTAAACGTGCTTTTTAACTGTTTTTAACTTATAACTAACTTCTCAGGATGCCTGCTTCAACTCTTTTACTTTTTTCATTTCATTAAAAAGTTCTCTTCTCAATTTTTGTTCGCGTTCAATGCTTGATCTTCTAAACGCTTCATATTCATCTTCCAAATTACTCAAGATCGATTTAGAACTTTTAGTAACTTCATTGGCTCTTACAAATTTTAGAGCAAAGAATCCGATAACTAATAGACTGGTAAAGAACAATCCCCAAAGCATTGTAATATATGCGTATTTATTGATTGCCATTCCCAAAAAATTAATCGTATGTTTTTCATTTTTCAACTGAATGTTTTCTGTTTGTAAACTTTGTAAACTTTCGTCTAAAGCTGAGATCTGATTCATTTTTCCTTCCAATTCTTTCTGAAAATTAACTCGGGCTTGATTTGATATATTCAAAAAAGATTCCAGTTCATTTTTAAAGCTAAACATCGTTTGCTTATCCACTACTTTATAATTTTTGTAGTTTAAAGAATTGTTAAGCAAATGCTCCACTTGGTTTTCCAACTTAGTCTGAGCTTGTTTTTGGTCAGCAAAAACACTTTCCTTTTCAGACGATAACACAACATTTGGCACAAACACCAAAACAGTAAACAAAATTAATACGAAACTAATTTTTTTCATAGAACAGCGATTTGGGGGGTTAGTAAAATAGTAAGTTTAAAAAACTTGCTTTTGATCTATAAATCAAATTACCCTCCTAATATATAAATTTTTTTTTAAACTGCCATATTATTTTTGCGTAAAATAAAGATTTATAACATATTACGCTTTATTCTTGAAGAAACAAACAAATTATCTTACAGTTTTTACCGAATTAAATAAAAATCATAGATTTTTTCAAAAATGCATCACTCAAAACAACAAAGCAAAGATGTTTTTTCTAAGACGAAAAGAATAACTAGATTTTATATCTATAACACGTTGTTTAAAAACTCCATCTGTTAATCCTGTCAGGAAACAAAAAGCCTCAATTGTTTTGCAAAACAATTGAGGCTTTTTAAAGATAATATCTATTAAAAACAAATATTATCCAACGATATTAATAATTTTACCCGGAACGATAATTACTTTATTTGGTGTTCTTCCTTGTAATTGTGCTTGCGTTCTTTCGTCGGCCATAATGATTTCTTCAATTTGTGCTGCCGTTAAATCCAAAGGCAATTCTACTTTAAAACGCATTTTTCCGTTGAAAGAAACCGGATATTCTTTAGCACTTTCTACCAAATAACTCGCTTCAAACTTCGGATAGGCAACTGTAGAAATTCCTTTATAATCTTTTGGCAAATCTTCATTGTTAACTTCTTTACCAAAAGTTAACCACATCCATAAACTTTCTGAAATATGCGGTGCATAAGGCGAAATTAAAACCGCTAAAGGTTCTAAAATAGCACGGTGATGGCATTTTTGTTGCGCCAATTCGTTAACACAAATCATAAACTGAGAAACCGAGGTGTTGAATGAGAAATTCTCGATGTCTTCCGTTGCTTTTTTGATGGTTTTATGCAACGATTTGTACATGTCTTTTGTTGGCTCTTCGTCTGTAACGTTTAAACCGTTGTCGTCAAAATACAAACGCCATAATTTTTTTAAGAAACCATACACTCCGGTAATACCAGCGGTGTTCCAAGGTTTTGCTTGTTCTAATGGTCCTAAGAACATTTCATACAAACGCAAGGTATCTGCACCGTATTCTTCACAAATATCATCCGGATTGACTACGTTGTATTTTGATTTCGACATTTTTTCGACTTCGCGACCTACAATGTATTTCCCATTTTCTAAAATAAATTCTGCATTTGCATAATCCTTATATAAAGGATGTGTTTTGAATTTTTCAATATCTAATTCATTCGTAATATCATTGATACATGACAAATCAACATGAATTGGGTTTATTTCTTTACGAATTCTATCAATTTCAAAGTAATCATATTCTTCTGTAATAAAATTTCTTAAAAGTATTCTTTCTTTAATTATTTCTTTAATTATTTCATCATCAAATGTTACTTTTTTAGCTATAACTTGTCCATCGTCTGTTTTTAAATCTATAATATTTCCATATGAAATAAAAATATCATTAACTACAAACTCTTTGTTTTTTTCAACATAGCCTACATATTTTAAACCTTCTCCAAAATCTTTAAATAGTTTTATTGTGTAAGTAAAAAATATTCTATAAACAAAAGCACTCATTCCCAAAATCATCCCTTGATTGATCAGTTTTTTAAACGGCTCTTCTGTTGGTGCAAAACCTCTGTCTTTTAAAAATTTATTCCAAAAACGAGAATACAATAAATGTCCGGTGGCGTGTTCGCTACCACCAATATATAAGTCTACATTTTCCCAATAGTTCAAAGCTGCTTCGCTGGCAAATTCGTTCTCGTTGTGCGCATCCATGTAACGCATCCAATACCAAGAACTTCCTGCCCAACCCGGCATGGTATTCAATTCTAACGGGAAAACTTTCACGTTATCTATCAACTGAGAACTAACCACTGAACACTGTTCAACATCCCAAGCCCAATCGGTTGCGTTTCCTAATGGCGGCTGACCGTCTTCTGTTGGCAAGTATTTTTCGACTTCCGGTAAACGAATCGGTAAATATTTCGCCTCAATCATTTTAGGCAAACCATTTACATAATACACCGGAAACGGTTCACCCCAATAACGCTGACGTGAGAAAACCGCATCGCGCAAACGGTAGTTTACTTTTGCCTTTCCGGCACCGATATTTTCTAAAGCTTCAATCGCTTTTTTTGTTCCTTCTTTATACCCTAAACCGTTTAAGAAATCAGAATTGACCAATTCAAAACCTTCTTTGGCAGCAAAAGCCGTTTCTGAAATATCTTGATTGAAAATATTTTTGATTTCCGGCATGCCATTCATTCCTCTAAAGAAATTAGCAAACGCATAATCGCGTTCGTCACCGCAAGGAACTGCCATAACCGCTCCGGTTCCGTAACCTGCTAACACATAATCGCCAATCCAAATCGGAATCGGTTCTTTGGTAATCGGATGTTCTGCATACGCTCCGGTAAACACACCCGAAATGGTTTTTACATCGGCCATACGCTCTCTTTCTGAACGTTTTGCAGTAGCTTCAATATACGCTTCCACTGCTTCTTTTTGTTCCGAAGTGGTAATTTGAGCCACCAATTCGTGTTCCGGTGCCAAAGTCATAAACGTAACACCGAAAATGGTATCAGGTCTTGTTGTGAAAACTTCAACTTGATGAGATTTCTCGACTCCGCTCGAAATGACATTAAATTTTACGCTTGCACCAACTGATTTTCCGATCCAATTGCGTTGGCTTTCTTTTAAACTTTCAGTCCAATCGATGGTTTCTAAACCTTGCAACAAACGTTCGGCATACGCTGAAATTCGCATAGACCATTGTGTCATTTTTTTACGAATAACAGGATGACCACCACGTTCTGAAACGCCGTTTACGATTTCGTCATTGGCTAAAACCGTTCCTAAAGCCGGACACCAGTTTACTTCGGTTTCCGCTAAATAGGTTAATCTATATTGTAATAAAATTTGTTCTTTTTCATCGGCTGTAAAAGCATTCCATTCTGTTGCAGAAAAAGGCGCAATGCCATCAGCACAAACCGCATCTACAACAGTATTTCCGTTTTGTTCAAATTCCTGAACTAAAGTTGCAATGCTTTCTGCTTTATTGGATTTGTTGTTGTACCAAGATTCGAACAACTGAATAAAAATCCATTGTGTCCATTTGTAATATTCCGGATTGGAAGTACGTACTTCTCTATCCCAATCAAATGAAAAACCGATTTTATCTAACTGCTCGCGGTAGCGCGCAATATTTTCTTTGGTTGTTTTTTCCGGATGTTGTCCGGTTTGAATTGCATATTGTTCAGCCGGTAATCCAAACGAATCATATCCTTGCGGGTGCAAAACATTAAACCCTTGATGACGTTTGTAACGCGCCACAATATCAGACGCAATGTATCCCAGCGGATGCCCTACGTGCAAACCGGCTCCCGAAGGATAAGGAAACATGTCTAATACATAATATTTAGGTTTATCGGAATCATTAGAGGCAGCAAATGTTTTGTGTTCTGCCCAATACTTTTGCCACTTGGCTTCGATTTCGTTGTGGAAATATTTCATTCAGCTATAATTATCAGTTTACAGTCTCAGTTTACAGTTTCAGAGATTGTTATCGTTAAATTACTGATAACAGCGACTGCAACTGCCAACTATTTTAAAGCTGCAAATTTACATTTTATAATACGAAAGTTAAAACTTTGTTGTTATATTCTATATATACCAAAATTCTTTTTTACTTTTACCGCATAATTTAACGGAAACTATGGCTTCATCTTTTGAAAATTATCAAAAAAGACGTTTAATATCCTCTTATTTTTCTGTAATTCTGAGTATTTTTCTAGTGCTTTTTTTACTAGGATCTTTAGGGCTTTTTGTGATTAATTCTAAAAAAATAACGAATGATTTTAAAGAAAATATCCCGATGACTGTTTTCTTTAAAAATGAAGCTAATGATAGTATTCTGAATGTTTTTGATGCGGAATTGAAGAATTCGCGTTTCATTAAAGAATATGCTTTTGTGCAAAAAGACAGCGCTGCAAAAAACAACGTAGATATTGTAGGTAAGGATTTTATGGAGTTTTTAGGATTTAATCCGTTGCAAAACTCTTTTGATATTAACTTAAAAGGCGATTATGTAGTTGCTGATAGCATTAAAAAAATTGAAACTAATTTCAAGAAAAACGAATATGTTTCGGAAATCATTTACGACAAACAATTGGTTGATTTGGTTAACGATAACATCAAAAAAATTAGTTTTTACATGTTAATCATCAGCGGATTTTTAGCCGTGATTGCTATGTTGTTAATCAACAGTTCGTTGCGTTTGTCTATTTATTCACACCGCTTTACGATTAAAACCATGCAGATGGTAGGCGCTACTAAAGCATTTATTCGCAAACCGTTTATTTGGCGCGGCATCAAACTGGGCTTAGTCGGTTCTATTTTAGCGATTATTGCTTTATATGCCGGCGTGATGTATATTGATAAATATTTCCCAAGTTTACATATTGCAAAAGATTATACTTCACTGGGAATTGTTTTTGGCGGTGTCCTTTTAATAGGAATTGTGATTACTTCTATCAGTACATTTTTTGCCACTCAACGTTTCTTGAACTTAAGAACAGACGATTTATATTAGTCTTAAATTGAATTTTTATGAAAGATAACACACCTAACGAAGAATTTTTATTTGGTAAAACCAATTACGTTGTGCTATTAATAGGATTAGCTGTTATTGGTCTTGGCTTTTTATTAATGAGCGGTGGCGGAAGTGACGATCCTAATGTTTTTAGCGAAGAAATCTTCAACTTCAGAAGAATTCGATTGGCTCCGACTGTGGTTTTAGCCGGTTTTGGAGTTGTTATTTATTCTATTTTTAAAAAAGATAAAAGTAGTAAATAGTGAATAGTAATTAGTTTTTCTTATACTCTGATTACTCTTTACTAATCACTAATCAATAACACATGAATACCTTACAAGCCATTATTTTAGCTATTATTGAAGGAATTACTGAATTTTTACCGGTTTCTTCTACCGGACACATGATTGTAGCTTCTTCTTTTTTTGGCATTGCCCACGATGATTTCACTAAATTATTTACCATTGTTATTCAATTGGGAACTATTTTATCGGTGGTGGTTTTATATTTCAAACGCTTTTTTCAAAGTTTAGATTTCTATTACAAATTATTTGTTGCTTTTATTCCGGCTGTTATTTTCGGATTGTTGTTGGGCGACTTTATCGACAGTTTGTTGGAAAACCCTATAACCGTTGCCATTTCGTTAATCATTGGCGGATTCATTTTACTAAAAGTAGACGATTGGTTTGGTCACGATGAAGGAACGGAAATCTCCTATTTAACCGCATTAAAAATCGGGTTGTTCCAATGTTTAGCTATGATTCCGGGTGTGTCGAGAAGTGGCGCAAGTATTGTTGGCGGAATGACGCAAAAACTATCGCGTACTACGGCTGCCGAGTTTTCATTCTTCTTGGCTATTCCAACCATGTTAGGCGCAACCGTAAAAAAATCATACGATTATTATAAAGCCGGATTTGAACTAACGCAAGACCAAACTTATTTACTGATTATCGGAAATGTAGTCGGTTTTGTTGTGGCCATGATCGCGATCAAATCATTTATCGGTTTTTTACAAAAGCACGGTTTTAAATTGTTTGGGTATTACCGAATTATTGCCGGAGCTATTATTTTATTGATTCATTTCTTTGTTAAACCGTTAATCATTATCTAATGCAAGCCGAAGACTTTACGGAAGGAAAAGTACTTTTGATTGACAAACCGCTGACTTGGAGTTCGTTTCAGGCTGTGAACAAATTGAAATATGTTTTAAAACGAAAATTCAATTTGTCGAAACGCTTTAAAATCGGTCACGCCGGAACTTTAGATCCGTTAGCAACCGGTTTATTGATTATTTGCACCGGAAAGTTTACCAAGAAAATCAATGAAATTCAGACTCAGGAAAAAGAATACACCGGAACGATTCTTTTGGGAGCTACCACGCCTTCTTACGATTTAGAAACGGAAGTGGACCAAACCTTTCCAACCGAACACATTACCGAAGCTGTATTGCAAGAAACTTTACAGCAATTTATCGGTGAAATTTTTCAGAAACCACCTGTTTTTTCGGCTATTAAAAAAGACGGGAAACGTTTGTACGAACACGCCCGAGCTGGTGAAGAAATTGAAATTGAAGCCCGAAAAACTACGATTTACGAATTTGAATTGACTCGTATTGCTTTGCCGGAAGTGGATTTCAGAGTAAAATGCAGCAAAGGAACCTATATTCGTTCGCTAGCGTATGACTATGGGAAAGCATTGCAATCCGGCGGACATTTAACGGCATTACGACGCACTAAAATCGGCGAATACAGTATTGAAGACGCTATTTCTCCTGAAGATTTTGAAAAAATAATTAACGGTGAAAATTAATTCTTTCCTTTTACTGTTTTTCTTCAGTTTTGTGAGCTTTTCGCAGCACAAAATCGAATTGCAAAACGGCGATTTCATTTTCCAATCGATGCATTGCGGTCCGCTTTGTGACGCTATTAATCAAGTTACGGAAGGTTATCACGGAATTGATTTTAACCACATGGGAATGGTTGTTATTCAAGACCAAAAAATCTATGTTTTAGAAGCTTCGGGTGCAGCCGTTAAACTTACGCCTTACGAAACATTTGTCACTTATACCGATTTACCGATGTATGTCGGCCGATTAAAGAAACGCTACCAAAAATTAATTCCGGAAGCGATTGCTTTTGGTTTACAACAAATTGGAATTCCTTATGACGATGAATATTTGTATGACAATGGCAAATATTATTGTTCAGAACTTATTTATGATTGTTTTTTACAAGCCAATAAAAAACCGTTGTTTACTTTATTTCCAATGACATTTAAAGCTCCGGGATCAAACACGTATTTTGATGTTTGGGAAGCGTATTATCAAAAACTCAATGTCGAAATTCCCGAAGGAAGACCCGGTTGCAATCCCGGCGGGATTTCTACTTCCAAAAAGATTAAGATTTTAGGCATCCTATAAAAAGAAAACCGAAACACATAAAGCATTCCGGTTTTAAAAACAGTAGTAATTTAATCCTATTTCACTAAGATTTCTTGCTCAACCAAAGCTAAAAGCTCTCTTTGTGTCGTTTCGCCTTTGTCTTTTAAATACCATTTTTGGAGTTCAATTTTAATAGGTTCATCCACTACTCCATGTTCTGCCTTATAATCGGCAATCATTTTACGAGCCGGCTCAGGACGTGGTCCCCAACTTCCTATTACTTTGTCGGTTTCATTATCAATTATAACCACTTTAGGAATTGATTTGCTACCATTGGTCAAAAACAAATCCATTAATTCTTCATTCTCATCGCGCAAAACAATCTTCAAATCGATTGTGTTAGCTGCATCAGCCATTTTAGCCAGAATCGGAAGGATTTGAGCCGCATCACCACACCAGCCTTCTGCTAAAACCAACCACGTAAAGTTTTTCGGCAAAGCATTAAGCTGGTCTGACACCTCCGGTAAAACCGTTACTGTTTTATCCAAACGGTGCATGCGGGTTTCATTCAATTTGGTATATTCTAACAAAGCATCATCACTTTGTGCATCTCCAGTTTCTCCTTTTTCAAGCAAAGCTGTAATGTGTTCTCTATATTGAGTGTAGCTAAAGCTATGTTCTAAAGCATTTTTAACAATATTTTCCATCTTTCATTTATTTTGGTATCAAATTTAATTCTATTTTTGGATACTCTTTGTTAGTTTGGTTACAAATGGACTTAAAAAGTAAAACTATAGGTATTACACTTTCCGGTGGCGGTTCTAAAGGAATTGCGCATGCGGGCGCTTTGCAATTTTTGGAAGAAAATGGCATTAAGCCCAAAGCAATGTCAGGAACCAGTGCCGGAGCCATCATTGCTGCCATGTATGCTTTTGGAAAAACACCTAAAGAGATTTTAGCTTTTTTTCAATCCATTTACTTATTTCATTGGAAACATTTTACATTAAAAAAAGCAGGAATTATTGATTCCGAATCTTTCCAAATGTATTTCAATGCTATTTTTGGCGATGCTAAAATCGGTGATCTTCCTATTCCCACAAAAATTACGGCAACTGATTTAGTAAGAGGAAAACTGAAGATTTTTAGTGACGATACCAAAATTACGGATGCTGTTTTAGCCTCGGCTTCCTTTCCCGGTGTTTTATCTCCTTACAAAATAAATGGAAAACTGTATAGCGACGGCGGAATATTAAATCACTTTCCTACTGATTTGTTACAAGGTGACTGCGATAGTATTATTGGTATTTATGTTAGTCCGATTCATAATATTGAGGAAAAAGAACTCAATTCGATTAAATCTGTAACCACAAGGGCTTTCGAATTGCTTTCCGGTCACGCGAATTACCAAAAATTCACTTTGTGCGATTGGGTTATTGAACCTAAAGAATTGGCTAATTTTGGCACTTTTGAAACCAGTAAAAGTAAAATGAGCGAAATATTTACTATTGGATACCAAGAAGCTAAAAAGTCCTTTGAAGAATTAAATACCAATACTTGATTTTTGTTCTGAAAAATAGACCTTATGCTTATTTCTTAACATTTTTTGAGGATTTTGTAATTTTGCTTAAGTTTGCAGCATTAAAGGAACAACACAATGAAATATAAAAGGATTCTTCTGAAACTGAGTGGAGAAGCTCTTATGGGCGACAGACAGTATGGTATTGACCCCAAGCGTTTAGCAGAATATGCTAAGGAAATTAAAACAATTCACGACAAAGGAGTTGAAATTGCTATAGTAATAGGAGGAGGAAATATTTTTAGAGGTGTTGCCGGAGCGAGCAACGGTATGGATCGCGTACAAGGCGACTATATGGGAATGTTAGCAACCGTTATCAACGGAATGGCTTTGCAAGGGGCTTTAGAAGAAGCCGGAATGCAGACTCGTTTGCAAACGGCTCTAAAAATTGAAGCGATTGCAGAACCGTATATCAAAAGAAAAGCAACTCGTCATTTAGAAAAAGGACGTATTGTAATTTTTGGTGCCGGTACAGGAAATCCATATTTCACAACGGATACTGCTGCTGTTTTGAGAGGAATTGAAATTGGAGCAGATGTTATTTTAAAAGGAACTCGTGTTGATGGTGTGTATACTGCCGATCCTGAAAAAGACAGTTCAGCTGTTAAATTTGATTTTATTTCATTTGACGATGTACTTGCCAAAGGATTAAACGTAATGGATACTACTGCCTTTACATTGAGTCAGGAAAATAAATTACCCATTATTGTTTTTGACATGAACAACTTTGGTAATCTATTAAAAGTTTGCGAAGGAGAAATCATCGGTACAACCGTAACTATATAATTTTATAATTGTTAAAACAAGCTATAAAAATAAGTCATGACTGAAGAAATTAACTTAATTATAGACGCTGCAAAAGAATCAATGGATAATTCTATTGCACACTTAGAAAAAGAATTTTTAAACATTAGAGCCGGTAAAGCGTCACCTGCTATGTTAGGTGGTGTTTTTGTGGATTACTATGGTTCACAAACGCCATTATCTCAAGTTGCCAACATCGGTGCACCTGATGCAAGAACATTAACGGTAACGCCGTGGGAAAAGAACATGATTCAACCTATCGAAAAAGCAATTATGATTGCTAATCTAGGATTAAACCCGATGAACAACGGGGAAAGCATCATCATCAACATTCCTGCGTTAACAGAAGAAAGACGTAAAGACTTGGTAAAACAAGCTAAATCAGAAGCGGAAGATGCAAAAATTGGCATCCGTAATGCTCGTAAAGATGCTAATACAGATATCAAAAAAGAAGAAAAAGAAGGAACATCAGAAGACATTTGTAAAAAAGCAGAAGAAGATGTTCAAAAATTAACTGATGGTTACATTAAAAGAATCGATGATTTATTGGTACACAAAGAAGCCGAAATCATGAAAGTATAAATTTTAAGTCCCGATTAATAGTCGGGACTTATTTTTTTATCACCTATAGATAGATTCCTCTTTTCTTCACAAATAAGTATTTTTCTTCTTGTGTAAACCTAATTTCTTACCTTTTCCTAAAATTATCATTTTTTATTAAATTCTTCTAAAATAGCACTTCATTTCAATTAAGTTTTGGCTGGAAAATCTCGTTTCCCTATTTTATATAACGAAAGCTGGCTAAAATTCGTGCTAAAGTTTCTTTTGTAACACCTAACTAAAGTTTACTTATCGATTTTGATTTTATATAAACCATAATTTGTAGCAAAGTTCTACATGAAAAATATTTTGCTACACTTTTTGTAGCATTTTTATATTTCAATTTCATTTTGCTACATCTAGTGTAGCCTTTTAAAATGTAAAAATATTTTGCTACAACCTTTGTTGAACGTTAACAAAATATACATGTATTCTCAACCTTTTAAAAAAAACGAATTGTACCGTCTCAAAAATTTCAGTATTACACAATTTTTAACTCCTTTTATTACAATAAAAACAAAACCGTAAAACATTTTCTGTTAAAATCATTTTTTCTAAAAAAAACAAAAAAAATCTTTTCTTACTATTGTACAAAATAGTTACATTTAGCACATTGTAAAAAACATTTGTACCTAATGCAGCTAAAAAAACTATTAACCACAACTCTTCTTACAGTATCGTGCGTTACAGTACTGTCTGCCCAAGACATTCTCTGGGAAAAATCTTATGGCGGCAAACATGCCGAATATCTTTACGAAGCCATTCCCACGCCTGATTACGGTTTTATTCTGGCGGGAAGTTCCGTTTCCGGAAAGAACGGAAATAAGGAGGAACTGAACAAGGGCGATCTGGATTACTGGATTTGGAAAATGGACGAACACGGCAACTTAGACTGGCAAAAAAGTTTTGGAGGCAATCAAACGGATCTCTTGCAAAGCATTGCTTTGACTAATGACGGCGGGTTTATTCTGGGCGGAACTTCTGCTTCGGACAAGGGTTCGGATAAAACCGAAGCTTGCAAAGGGCAGGAAGACTTTTGGGTGGTCAAGCTCAATGCTAAGGGACAGGAGCTTTGGCAAAGGACCATCGGCGGCAGCGGTATGGAAAAGCTTTTAAGCATAGCCCCAACCCGTGATGGCGGTTATATTCTGGGCGGAAGTTCTTCTTCGGATCAACTGAAAAGTACGACAGGGGTTTTGGATCCTTTCGGAAAATCGGAAAACTCGAAAGGGAATCTGGATTTCTGGGTGGTGAAACTGGATAAAAACGGAACCATCGCATGGCAAAAAACCATTGGTGGGCGCTATATGGATGAGTTGCGAAGCATCCATGAGATCCAATCGGGCGGATATATTTTGGGTGGATACAGTAATTCGCCTGTTTCAGGCAATAAAACGGAAGAAAATCCGGGACTGGGCGACTACTGGGTCGTGCAGCTGGATGAGCAGGGCGAAATAGCCTGGCAAAAGGTATATGGCGGGGAACAGGACGACAATTTAACGGTGCTGATCCCCACGCAGGACGGCGGTTATCTGCTGGGCGGCAGCTCTAATTCTGAACCGGGACATGTAAAGACTAAAAGCAATGGCAGCGGAACGGATTTCTGGGTGGTGAAACTGGATGAAACGGGCGGTATTGTTTGGCAACAAACCTATAACTACGGAAAAAAAGACATTCTGACTTCTTTGATCGAAAATCCGGACGGCAGCTTTTTAATCGGAGGTTATGCCCAATCGGAGGTTGAAAAAAGTGGCAGTAATCCTTTGGTTTCCCCAAAAGACAAGGAAGGCATTAACGATTACATTGCTTTAAAGATCAAAGCTGACGGTGAGGAATTGTGGAGCAAAACCGTGGGCAGCAAAGGCGATGAAGTGCTGAAAAAAGTATTGGAAACCCGTGACGGCGGTTATCTGCTTTGCGGAACGTCTAACGGAAGTGTTTCGAGAGACAAAAAAACAGCCAAAGGCGGTAATGATTTCTGGGTGGTGAAGCTTAAAGACAAGGATAAGGAAGAACAGGAACGCATCAGTCTGGAGGCTGTGCCTAACCCGACGGAGTATTTTACCAATGTGATCGTGAGTTTTGAGTACACTAAAGGAACGGCTACATTATACGATTTGAGCGGAAGAACCATACGCTCGGCTTCTATTAACGGGGAAAAGACGATCCCTATGGAATTAACTAACCTGCCTACAGGGATTTATGTGATCGAAATTAAAACCGATACTCAAACCGGGGGTGTTAAAGTGATTAAGAAATAAAATGAATGTAATGAAAAAAGAAATATTATTATCAATTAGTTTGTTGTTCATAAATGTAATATTGGGGCAGACTAATAGTAACACTCCAGATATTTTTCCAGCATCACCCGATGTAACTAAAATTCAAAAATATGGAGAAATTCCGGTTTCTAATTATACAGGAACTGCTCAAATTAATATTCCAATATTTACAATAAATGAAGATGATTTTAATTTACCCATTACCTTAAATTATGATGGAAGTGGAATTAAAGTTGAAGAAGAATCTAGCAGAGTTGGATTGGGCTGGAGTTTGGGATTACAAGGTGTTATTTCAAGAGAAGTAATGGGAAGAGATGATTTTGATAATTTTGGTACTGTAACTTCCTGTTATGTGAATGCAGAGGATAATTCCGGTAACCCTATTCCTGATTTTATAGGTCTTGCCATTCCAGGAAGAGAGGTAACACCAGGTTTACATACTAGAATGATGCCTACGGATTATGTTTTAGATAATTATGTAGAAGGACCAAATATTGATGCAACAAATGATTTTGAACCAGATATTTTCTATTATAACTTACCAGGTTACTCGGGTAAATTCACTTTAAAAAGAAATGGAACAGCTGTTTTACAACATTTAGAACACAACTTAAAGATTGAGTTAATTGATTCTAATGATGTCATTACTAAAAAATGGAAAATAACTACTCCAAACGGAACTCAGTTCTTTTTTGATATTAATGAACATGGATTTTCTGATACCGGTTACTCATATCAAAATGGTGCTCACCCTTATTCAACAGCTTGGTATTTAACAAAAGTTATAACAAATAAAGACAATATAATTACCTTAAATTATACCGATAGTTATTTAAATCCGGATTTTCCAGTTTCATATTGTGGAAGCCCATTTGCATTGTCAACATTTTACAAAAGGTTATCTACTGAGCAAAGTGATGGAGCGGCATTATCTGATAATAGTTACAGACCTTTTAATTATTTTTCTAAAGTTTTAATTACTTCAATTGATTTTCCAAAGGGTAGAGTTGAGTTTGAATATGATAACAGAATAGATTTTGTGAACGATGTTAGAATTAAAGATATAACCATAAAAAATAATCTTTCTCAAAAGATCAAAAGTTATTCTCTTATTCACGATTATTTTAATGCAAATTTTACAGGAGGAACTATTGGTTATTTTTCTAATGTGGTAAATTTTACAAATGACGCTTTAAATAAAAGATTAAAATTAATAGAAGTACAGGAAAAAGATAAAGATGATAATATGGTAATGAATCAAACTTTTGAATATTTTGATTCGCTTTTACCTCCTAAAAATAGCACAGCTAAAGATCATTGGGGATTTTTTAACGGAGTTACTTCAAATATCAGTAACACCATACCTGATATGACTTTCTCATGTCCTATCTATACAAGTACTAATCAATATGCTAATTATATTAACTCTAATACAGAATATACAAGACATAACATTGGGGCTAACAGAGAAGTAAATACGTTATATGCTAATGCTTTTTTACTAAAAAAAATTACGTATCCCACTAAGGGGAGTACAGAATTTGAGTACGAATCAAACACTTATGATCCTACTAGTTCATTTACAGAAGATTCTAATGCAAGTAAAATTTCTATTTTTCAAAACAACAATATTAATGGAAATAAATTTAATTACTGTGGAGGGGTTCGTATAAAAAAAATCACAAATAGTGATAATAATGGAAATATTTATACAAAAAAATTTACATATCATTATACTGAAGACAGAAATAATGATGGTATTTTAGAGAGTTATTCCTACGGAAAACTACTTTCTCGTCCTAGATATTTTGGACATACTGATTTTAATCCTAGTATAGCTGTATATTCTGTTGCAAGTACAATAATTTTAAAAGATAATCCTTCTTATGAAAATGAATTTATTGGATATGATAAAGTTATAGTATATGATGAGAATGGTAACAATGTAAGTAAAGGTAAAAGTATTTACAGTTATAAAAACAGGCCTCCTTATGTCCCTAAATATTATATAGATATAGGTTTTGCTTATAGTGATCAGGGGATAACAAATGATCCAAATAATATTTATGTTCAATATTCCGCTAAAAGACTAGTTCTCATGTTTAATTCGATTTGTTTGATAAATGGGAGTTCTTATTTAGTTAGAAATTATAGTTTTGACTATAAACCTGACGGAGTAAAAGACAGAGTTTATAGCGGAAATGGATCTTTATTAGAAGAGGCAATTTATAAATCTGAATCATCAAACTTTATACTACAAAATCTTAAATCGTACGAATATAATAATACTTCGCTAACAGATGTTAAGATTTGGGGTGTTAAGTTATATCGACCTTTAAAAAGTTATAGTAACGAATCTCAATTGGATTGGGATCTGAATTATATTGGTCCAGCTCCTTTACAATATAATATAGGCACTCCCCCTTATGCTATGGCTTATAATAATATAGTTAATATTACATATCAGTCGATGTTATCTTCCTATATACCGGGACCTAGTGTGGTTAAGGAAAAAAAATATTTTGATACTGGAATTGTAGAAACTACAACGAACTTTTTTTATAACAATTATAAAAATCTAGCTTCAGAAAGAAAAACAACTTCAACAGGCGATATTCTTGAAACCAATTACTATTATGCTCAAGATGCATCTATGTCTGCTGAACCTAATGTAACCGCACTAATAAATAGAAATATGGTTGACCTTCCGTTGAAAGTAGAAAGAAATAAAATTATTAATGGAACAACTGAAAAAATTGATTCACAAATTACTAAGTATGGTAGTTTTCCATCATCTATTTCCGGTCAAAGTTTGTTATTGCCACAATATATTTATGCTGGTAAAGGTACCATGACTGAAAACAAAATAACCTATAACAATTATGATGCATTTGGAAATATATTACAATACACCCCCGAAAGTGGAATATCTACTACAGTAATCTGGGGATATAATAAAACCCAACCCATAGCCAAGATAGAAAATGCTACTTACAATCAAGTGCAGCCATACGAATCTAATTTGCAAACATTATCTAACGGAACAGATGAGAATGCTTTACTCACTGCTTTGAATAGTTTAAGAACGGCTTTACCCAATGCCATGATAACCACTTATACCTATAAACCATTGGTGGGAGTCAGTACCATTACCGATTCTAAAGGTAATAAGATAACTTATGAATATGATAGTTTTAACAGGCTACAATATGTCAAGGACAAAGACGGCAATATCCTAAGCGAGAATGAATATCATTATAAAAACTAAAGCAAGATGAAAAAACTATTTTATTTATTGTCAGTTATCCCTGTTCTTGCTTTGGGACAAAGTCAGGATCAGAATTATATTAAAACCACTAATTATAAGCAAGCCACAACTACACCTATAAGCACTCCCGATATAGATGAGGCTGCCGTGCAAGTAACATATTATGACGGACTGGGAAGACCCGTTCAGCAAATAGCCCATAAACAATCAAATTCAGGAAAAGATATAGTGACACATCTAGAATATGATGCCTTTGGCAGACAAACCAAGGAATATCTACCTTATGCCAACAGCACACCGAGTTTAAATTATATAGATGCCACAACCGTTAATAGTAATCTGAACAGTTTTTACACCTCTTATAACGGGGGAACTACAAATCCTTTCAGCGAAAAGGAATTGGAATTATCCCCTTTGGATAGGGTTTTAAAGCAGGCAGCCCCCGGAAATGATTGGGCTTTAGGTAGCGGTAAGGAGATCAAGTTCGATTACCAGACCAATATTGCTAATGAAGTCAAACACTTAAAGGCTACTGCAACATGGGACGTTTCTTTAGGAGTGTTAACAGATAATGGATATTACTCGGCTAATGAACTTTATAAAACAATTACCAAGGACGAGAATTGGACATCAGGTCTTAATCACACAACCGAAGAGTTCAAGAATAAAGAAGGAAAGGTTATTTTAAAACGCACCTATAATAGCAATGTTGCACACGACACCTATTATGTATATGACCAGTACAACAACTTAACCTATGTCATTCCTCCGCTTGCCGGCGGAGCCATAGACCAGACCACACTGGACGGTTTGTGTTACCAATATAAGTATGATAAACGAAACCGCTTAGCGGAAAAGAAACTACCCGGCAAACAATGGGAGTTTATAGTCTATGACAAACTGGATCGTCCGGTTGCTACAGGACCCGCCTTTAATCCGTATGGCAATGGAACTACAGGTTGGCTAATTACCGAATATGACGTCTTTGGCAGAGTGGTAAAAACCGGATGGAAGCAAATGACTGCCGATGCCAATGCCCGAACTACCCATCAAAGCAGCATCAACAGCGGTAGTAATCCGTTTACTTTATCGCAAAATGAAACGCTTACTCAGAACTATTATGATGATTATAGTTTTACGGGAGCTCCTACCCTGCCCAATGATGTAGAGGGACAGACATTAGCCACCAATGTAAAAGGACTACCTACAGGTTCCTGGGTGCGGGTGCTGGACAGCCCCGGAAGCAGTACGGCTGAAATTTCTTATACGCTGTATGACGAAAAATACAGACCGGTGCGCACCCACACCACCAACCATCTGGGTGGTTATACCCAAGTGGATACCAATCTGGACTGGGCGGGTAAAACCATTTATACCGTTACCAGTCATAAGTATGATGCCGGTGCTACAACGCTTAGCATTATTGATATGTTCACGTATACCGAACAGGACAGACCGCTAAAGCATAAACAGAAAATTGACGGAGCATCGGAAGAATTGATTGCGCTGAACGAATATGATGCCTTGGGACAACTGGTGGTTAAGCTGGTAGGCGGAACCGGAACAAACGGACTGCAAAAAATAAACTATTCCTACAACATCCGCGGATGGCTTAACGCAATTAATAACACGAACAATCTGGATGATGACCTTTTTGCCTTTGCCATTAAGTATAACGATGCCGAAGAAGCAGACAAGCTCTACAACGGGAATATCAGTGAAACCTACTGGAAAACCGCCAATGACGACATTTTAAGAAGCTACGGGTATACCTACGATCATTTGAACCGCCTTACCGAGGCGAATTACACATGGCCCAATATTGCCCATGCCGATAGTTTTATGGAATCGGTGCGGTATGACAAAAACGGGAATATCACAAAATTAAGACGTAACGGAGACGGTGATGACGTGAGCTATGCCATTGAAATTGACAATCTGGAATATTCTTATGACACTGAAAACAAAAACCGACTGCTCAAAGTAATTGATTATTCAAACGTTCCGCAAGGCTTTAAAGACGACAGCAACGGCATAAGCGATCCTGAAGACGATTATAAATATGACGCTAATGGCAACCTGGTTGCAGACCAGAACAAAGACATTGAAGACATTACCTACAACCATTTAAATTTACCCGTAACAATAAAATTTGCAACTACCGGTAATAAAATTTCGTATCTTTATAACGCTGCAGGCACCAAAGTAAGAAAAATAGTAAGTACTAATTCCGAAATCATTACAGATTATATGGCAGGCGGCTTTCAGTATCTTGAAACCAAATTAAACTATTTTCCTCATCCCGAAGGCTATGTTACCATTGTTGATGACAAGTTTCGTTATGTGTATAATTATACAGACCATTTAGGAAATGTAAGGCTCTCTTATTCTGATGCTGACGCTGATGGAGCCATTGACTCCCATGAAATCATGGAAGAAAACAACTATTATCCTTTTGGGCTGAAACATCAAGGGTATAATAGTGATATGGTGCTGTCGAGTAACTATAAATACAACTCCAAAGAGTTCCAGGATGAGTTGGGGCTTAATGTTTATGCTTATGGTTGGAGGGATTATGACCCAGCAATAGGGCGTTTTAATAAAATGGATAGATTTAGTGAAAAATATTACCCATTAACTCCATATGGGTATGCTGGAAATAATCCAATTATATTCAACGATATTCAAGGAGATAGTATTGGTGTTGGTAAGGACCTTTTTGAAAGATTTAGAACAGAAGTTCAAAATAGAAGAAATGGAATAATTAATGAAAGACAATCAAGAATTAATGATGTATTGGCAAAAGGGAAGTCTGATAAAGCTCAAAGGTTAAAAGAAAAATTTGCAAGTGAAGATGCTAAAGCAGGTTCAGAAATGAGTGTTCTAAATAATACACTAAGTGAATTATCTTCGCTTGAAAGTTCTTCTCAGGTTTATAACCTTTATGAAAATTCTAGTGATGTATCTTCAACAGCTGATGGTAATACAACTTATGATGTTAATTCAGATGCCGTCAACATAAGCTCGAAAGGAAAATTTAGTATGGGGGTATTTGCTCATGAATTAAAACATGCGTTTCAATTTGAAACAGGAAAGCTCTCTTTTGGAGCTGGTGGTAAAGTAGGTGGAGCTTTGTATGATTTGACTGATGAATATGAAGCATTTGATAGGGGCTCTTTCTTTGGTGGTTTAAATTTATCTAGAAGCGAAATAAATGCAGCATATCCAAATAGACCACAAGGACCATTAAACTTAAGCACACCTGGAAGTAAAACTAGTCTTGGTCAACAAATGAAAATTCAAACATATTCAAATTCTATAAGGGGTACGGCGCAACAACAATTTTATATAAACTGGAAAAATGATAAAAAATAATTTAAAATTAGCTCTTTATCTTTTAACTGGCACCTTTTTTTCGTGCGGTTCATTGACAAAAGATGATGTTTATGGTAATTATGAGTATAATTCAAAAATTTCAAAAGGAAGTTTAGTACTGAGTAAGGATTATTTTGAATATTCATATGAGGCTCCAATGGAAAGTTATGAAAGTAAAGGTAATTGGAGTTTTAATAATAATAGATTATTATTAAAAAGCTATGAAAACTATAAAAACAATTTTATTATTGTTGAGGAAGTTTTAGATGAAAATAAAAGATTTGTAAGACTAATTGATGATACAGATGCTCCAATTATTGGAGCAACAGTGATTATTAATTCAGATTTGATATTTCAAACGAATGAGTTTGGAGAGATTAATTTAAAAGATAATAAAATTAATAATATCCTAAAAATTGAAGTTGAATTGATTGATTTATTGAAAGAAGATAGGGTATATATACCAAATGATAAAATTTCAAAAAGTTTTATAATTAAAGATATACCAAAAGATTATAAAAAAGTTTTCTTTAATGATTCAATGAGAATAGATAAAAATAAAGTTATTATTTTTAATCAAGAGTATATTAAAAATAATAATTAGTATAATTATGAAAAGGCGATTCCTAACCGTTTCGCCTCAATCCACAAACCCATTACAAAGCACATATAAACCCCAGACCAACAAAACCAATACACATCATTCAAACGATTTAAAAGGTCTTAAATGAGCCGTATTGGGGTTGTGGGAGTTAACAGTTAAGTTGATTAGAATATAAAAAAACTCCAACCATTGACTGTTAATAGATTGCCCAAAAAGTCAGATATTATTTGGTGCTATTTTTATGAAAAGAAAAGCAACATACAATTTGTCATTTAATAGAAAGTGTATTAAACAGATTCTGAAATAAATTTTAAGTCCCGATTAACAATCGGGATTTTTATTTTGAATACCTTTGCATTGAAATATGTAATCCAATAGATGTCAAAAAAGCTATTAGTCCTTTTTTTATTTTTCTTTGTTCAGTTTTCTATAGCCCAAACCTTCATCAAAGGTCAAATTATAGATTTTGACACTACTATTCCTATTGCTTTTGCTAAAATAACCTATAAAGGAGAAACTTTTAAAGCTGATTGGGAAGGAAAGTTTTCCATATATGTTAATGAGTTTGACAAACCACTTATCATTGATTACAAAGGCTATTACCAAAAATACGCTTATCCGCAAGACAACAATAAACTTTGGGTGATTCGTATTACGGAAAATGAAAATGCACCGCAAAAAGAAATTTATTCCGAGCATCAGGTAGATCAAATGATCAAAAAGGTCATTGAACGCAAAGCGAAAAACAATCCGGAAACCGGATTAAAAAGCTTTGAATATAAAAACTACGAACATTTACTAGTTACTGCAAATCCGGATAGCATTTCTGACAAAGTTGACAGTATTATCAAGAAAAATATCTTTGGAAAACAAATTGTCAAACTTGACTCTTCCAATTATAAATTCAAAAAATTTGTCAAAAAACAGCACATTTACCAAACCGAGAAAGTTAATTTAATCCAACATAATGACCAAGGCACTAAAGAAACTGTTTTAGGCGCTCGAATGGCCGGATTAAAAAAGCCTCTTTATGAATTTTTAGGTTTAAAATTAGTTTCCTATTCCGTTTACGACAATCCTTTTGAAATTTTAGAAATTCCGGTACAAAATCCATTGTCTAAATTTGGTCGAAACCTATATTCATTTCATTTAGTTGATTCGGTAAAAATTGACAACCGAAAAACGTATCGCATTTATTTTCAACCCAAAAAATTAAAACTAAACCGTCTTAGAGGTTTGCTTTTTGTAGATGCTGAAAATTTTGGCATTGCCAAAGCCTACTATCGTATTTACGGTATGGTAAATATTGATGCTACTTATACTTTTGATTACTTAAAACCGTATCAGATTTGGTTCCCTAAAAAACGAACTTTTAATGTTACCAAAGGCAGTAGCAATTATGATTTAAAACTATTTGGACAAACCATAGAATTCAATTCCAGTCTGGAAACTGAAATTAGCAAAAATGCTTCTGACCGAATTTATCTTCATTTGGAATCAACACCTTCCGATATTAAAATAAATCAAGATTTTACGATTTCTCAGCCTGAAATAATGATTGATGTTCCCGAAAAAAGTCTGACTCAAAAAGAATCATTTTGGCAAAAATATCAAAAAGACACACTAGACACCAGAAAGCATAGAACTTATACTTCTTTGGATAGTATTTCAAATGCCGGAGATATTGAGTACAAACTGTTCTTAGGAAAGAAAATAATCAATGGTTATTTACCCGTAAGTATTGTCGATTTAGACCTGCGAAGCTTAATCAAGTACAATAATTATGAAGGATTTCGTTTAGGTGTTGGAGGAATTACCAATCCTCGACTATCTAAAAACTACAAACTGGCTTTTTATGGCGCCTTTGGTTTAAAAGACGAAAAATATAAATTTGGAATTACACCTTCTTATTTAGCGAATAAAGAAACTGAAACTTGGCTGAGCGCTTCCTATAGTGATGATGTTTATGAGATTGCGCAAACAACTTTCGCAACCGATTCGCGCCGATTTAAAATCTACGATCCGCGTCCTATCAACATTTCTACCTTTTATAACAATAAAATGGCTTCCGTTTTTGTAGAAAGTAAATTTTTAACCAAAGCCGACACTTATTTTTCGCTTTCCAGAAGCGCCATTACACCTTTATTTTATTACGAATTTGTAAACGACGGAAAACTTTATAGCAAATATACCATTACAGCTGCCCAGTTTGCCATACAGTGGAATCCATTTAGTGAATATATGCAAACACCAGAAGGAAAAATTGAAATCGAAAAAAGACATCCTAAGTTTTCCTTCCAAGTTACACAAACCTTACCAGGAAGTTTAGACAATGATTTCACGTTTACCAAATTTGATTTTAAAACATTTTACGAATTACCTTATTTATCAGGACAAAAAAGTTCGCTTTTATTACAAACCGGTGTAGCTTTAGGTGATGTTCCACTGACACATTTGTACAACTTACAACCCAACAACTTAAACAGAGATGCGGTTTTACAACGTATTACTTTTTCCGGAAGAAACAGTTTTGAAACCATGTATTTTAATGAGTTTTTCTCTAACCAATATGTTTCATTACAATTGCGTCATACGTTTAATAAAATTCGTTTGGGTTATTTATTATCTCCTGAATTTAGTGTTGTTACTCGAATGGCTTGGGGAGATACCAATCACAAAAATGAACATCTTGGGATTACTTACAAATCTTTAAACAAAGGTTTCTTTGAAAGCGGAATTGAAGCCAACAAATTATTTAAAGGACTTGGTATTTCAGTGTACTTTAGATATGGTCCAAACCAATTAGCTCATTTTGATGACAATTTAGCACTCAAAATTTCGTATCATATCGACTTGTTTTAAAATCAACTGAGTCAAGCCTTTAAATTTATCTTAATTCTTTGCATTGTCATCTAGCTATTTAAGCAATAATATGTACCTTTGCGCTTCAATTTTTTTACAATGTTAAAGTGGTTAAGTACCAGTTTCTGGGATTTCATAGCTCGAAAAATTTTACGCAATAGAATTGCGCTTCTTATAGTCATAATTGGCTTCACTGTTTTCATGGCTTCGCAATGGAAATACATGCGTTTTACATACACTGAAGCTAACCTTTTACCTGATCATCATGAGGTTAATCAACAATACAAAAGCTTTTTAGATAAATTTGGAGAAGAAGGCAATTTAATTGTCATTGGTTTCAAAGATTCTACTTTCTTTACATCTAAAAATCTCAAGCTTTGGGAAAATTTTATTTCCGAAATTAAAAAGGATAAATCGGTTGAACTTACACTTTCTATTGAAGATTTAAAGGTTTTAGAAAAAGATACGGTAAACCAAAAATTTAAATTGGTTCCTTTCATCAATTCTGAAAAAGTTACCGATAGTTATTTAAAAGAAAAACAAGCAGAACTTTTTAAAGACTTGCCTTTTTACGAAGGTATGTTGTTCAACAAAGAAAGTGGCGCTGTGCGTTTTGCTATTTATTTAGACAAAAAGATAGTCAACACTTCTATTCGTAAAGATTTCATTGACAAATATCTAAATCAAGATAAAATAGACGCTTTTGAAAAAGCATCAGGAATTGATTTACGTGTTTCAGGAATGCCTTATATCCGAACGTTAAACTCTCAAAACATTATAGACGAAATCGGTTTATTTGTTGGAGCTGCATTAGGTATAACCTCTTTGTTATTTTTCTTCTTCTTCAGAAGTTTTAGAGCAACCCTACTTTCTATGACGATTGTGACTATCGGGGTTATGTGGTCTTTCGGAACTTTAGGCTTGTTAGGTTACGAAATCACAGTTTTAACAGCCATTATTCCTCCGCTAATTATTGTTATTGGAATTCCAAACTGTATTTTCCTAATCAATAAATACCAGCAAGAAATTAAAAAACATGGTAACAAAATAAAATCATTACAACGTGTTATTTCAAAAGTTGGGAACGCTACTTTAATGACCAACTTAACAACGGCAGCCGGTTTTGCAACTTTTATTGTAACCGAAAGCGAATTGTTAAAAGAATTTGGAATTGTAGCTTCGTTAAACATTTTATTCTTGTTTTTATTGTGTCTTATTATCATTCCTATTGCATACAGCTACATGCCTCTTCCTAAAGAAAAACATTTAGCGCACTTAGGTAAAAATTACATGAATTCTTTCATCCAATGGATCGAAAATACCATCAGAAAACATTCGGTTGCAGTATTTGCAGTGGCTACTGGTTTGTTGGTCTTTGGAATTATTGGAATTTATAAAATCAAAATTTCGGGAAGTTTAATTGAAGACATGCCTAAAAAAGCAGCATTTTTCAAGGATATTGTTTTCTACGAACAAGAGTTTGATGGTGTAATGCCGTTAGAAATTATGATTGACACCAAACGTCCGAAAGGCGCTTTGAAATCAACGACATTAAAACGTATCGAAGAATTACAAGAAGTTATTCATGAAATTCCAGAATTATCCAAACCGCTTTCAGTGGTGAATTTAGTAAAATATGCTAAACAAGCGTATTACAACGGAAATCCCGAGTTTTACGAATTGCCAACACGTCAGGAAGAAGCTTTCATTTTATCGTACATCAAGAATTCGACTAAAAAAGGAAGTGAAAACATGTTGAAAAGCTACATTGACAGCACCGGACAATATGCGCGTGTAACAACTTTTATGCGTGACATTGGAACGGATAAAATGGCTAAAATTGAAGAGAAACTTCAGGAAAAAATAAACAAACTTTTCCCAGAAGAACGCTATACTGTTACCATGACAGGAAAGGCTTATGTATTTGAAAAAGGAACGCATTACTTGGTTCACAACTTAGTTTTATCGCTACTATTCGCTATTTTCTTAATTTCATTATTAATGGCTTATTTGTTCCGTTCGTTCAAAATGATCATTATTTCATTGCTGCCTAACATTCTACCTTTAGTAATGACTGCCGGATTAATGGGCTTTTTAGGAATCCCTATTAAACCTTCTACTATTTTAGTATTCAGCATTGCTTTTGGTATTTCGGTTGATGACACCATTCACTTTTTGGCTAAATATCGCCAAGAGTTAAAAGCAAATAACTGGAGAATTAAACGTTCGGTTTATGCTACAGTTAAAGAAGCCGGAATAAGCATGTTCTACACTTCTGTAGTGCTGTTTTTCGGATTTTCGGTATTTACCTTGTCTAGTTTTGGCGGAACCGTTGCCTTAGGAAGTTTGGTAGCAACCACTTTGCTTTTCGCTATGTTATCTAATCTTATTCTCCTTCCTGCTTTATTGCTCTCTTTAGAAAAGTCAGTAGCAAGTGAAGAAGAATTTCCTGAACCTACTTTTGATATTTTAGCAGAAGATACCGAAGAAGATAGTACAAAAAAACAATAAAGTTTATATTTGCATAAATTTTGATTTCCATGAAGAAACACATAAAAATTGTAGACCTTTTAAACAACACAAAAACATTACAAGAAGTTACTGCTAAAGGATGGGTTAGAACCTTTAGAAACAACCAGTTTATTGCGTTAAATGACGGTTCTACTATTCACAATATTCAATGTGTTGTCGATTTTGAAAACACACCTGAAGAAACTTTAAAACGCATTACAACCGGAGCTGCCGTTGCAGTAACCGGAACGCTTCAAGAAAGTTTAGGAAAAGGACAAACAGTAGAAATTCAAGTAACCAAATTAGAAATTTTAGGAGATAGCGATGCCGAAAAATATCCTATCCAACCTAAAAAACACTCTTTAGAATTTTTACGTGAAAATGCACACTTGAGAGTTCGCACCAATGCTTTTGGTGCCATTATGCGTGTGCGTTCTAAACTTTCTTTTGCTGTTCACCAATATTTCCAAGAAAGAGGCTTTTTCTATGTAAATACACCTATCATCACAGGATCTGATGCGGAAGGTGCCGGAGAAATGTTTAAAGTTACGGCTTTGCCTTTTGACGGAACACCAAGAACAGAAGAAGGAAAAGTGGATTATAAAGAAGATTTCTTTGGTAAAGAAACGAACTTAACGGTATCGGGACAGCTAGAAGCCGAAACGTATGCTATGGCTTTAGGTCAGGTATATACTTTTGGTCCAACATTCCGTGCTGAAAATTCAAATACATCGCGTCACTTAGCAGAATTCTGGATGATTGAGCCGGAAGTTGCTTTCAACGACCTAGATGCCAACATGGATTTGGCTGAAGATTTCATTAAATATGTGATCAAATATACGGTTGAAAAATGCGAGGATGATTTAAAATTCTTAGAGCAGCGTTTAGCAGAAGAAGAAAAAAACAAGCCACAAGCAGAACGTAGCGAAATGAGTTTGTTAGAAAAGCTAAACTTTGTTTTAGAAAACAACTTTAAACGCGTTTCTTATACAGAAGCTATTGAGATTTTAAGAAATTCAACACCAAATAAGAAAAAGAAATTCAATTACTTAATTGAAGATTGGGGTGCTGATTTACAAAGTGAGCACGAACGTTTCTTAGTGGAAAAACACTTCAAATGTCCGGTAATTTTATTTGATTATCCGGCAAATATCAAAGCATTTTACATGCGTTTGAATGAAAATACAGAACCAGGAAAAGAAACCGTTCGCGCTATGGACATTTTATTCCCGGGTATTGGAGAAATCGTAGGTGGTTCTCAAAGAGAAGAACGCTATGATGTTTTAATTGAGAAAATGAAAGCTTTAAATATTCCTGAAGAAGAAATGTGGTGGTATTTAGACACTCGCCGTTTCGGCTCAGCCGTTCACTCAGGTTTCGGTTTAGGTTTCGAACGTTTAGTGCTTTTCGTAACCGGAATGACTAACATTCGTGATGTAATTCCTTTCCCTAGAACTCCGCAAAACGCAGAATTTTAAAAATAAAAAGAGGTCATTAAAATGACCTCTTCTCTTTTTAACAAAACCCAAAATTAATCCATTCTTTTTTCAAGAATGTTACCATTATTGCTAAAAAGTACTTTCCAATCTTCCGAGAAAGAAGAATCTAGCTCTACAAGATAATTTACACTTGTTGGCGCTGTAATTTTCTTTACATCATCAATTGTATAATTTCTATACTCTGTTTCTATTTTTGCCAAGACTTGCTTTGGAAGATCACTTTTTGAAATTTCTTCTTCATGTCGTATCCATTTTCCTGAATTATCATACCATATTTCGTGATCTGTTCCTAACAATCCTGTTTCAAATTCTACTTTATATTGATTTCCTTCTATTTCCCATTCTATATCGTGTGCCTTAGGGTATTTTTTTTGAAAATCATTGACAATTACTGATGGTACTTGGCTTTGAGAAATTTCTTGCCCAAAAACAACAGTTGTGAACAATACTACTAATGCCGGAATTAAATTATTTGCTTTCATCTTTATTTGTTTTTAAATTAATATTGTAAAACTACTATCCAATTCTGGAAAGAATTTGGAATCTCTAAAGCTCATAGATAATTCTGAGAAAAGAGTTCATTTTTTCGCCTTTACTTGTTACCGGAATTCCTGCTACAACACCAATAGCCAATTGCTTATTTACTTTCATTTTGAATTGAGGATGTGCTACCAAATTGAACGTACCTTTTTCCCATTCCTGATTACATTCTAGTCCTATGAAATGTTTTGATCTTGGAAAAACATAATGAATAGACGCATTTAATAACCAATTTGTATTAAAAATCTTTTTTCCAAATTCTTGTTCAATCAATGGTGAAAAAAACAACAAGGTATGTAGATTTTTACCTAAGCGCTTTGCTGCAACAAAATAGGGTGCATAAATTGTTCCTGTAAAAAGATTCTGATTGCCGTATTCTTTAAAAGTAGTCAGTTCAAACGACTGAGTATATCCTATAGCTGTAGTAGCAGTATAATATTTAGATACCCAAAAAGAATACTGCGCTGAAAATTTAACGCTTTCCAATTTATTTTCAGGTACTTCTGCCACATTTCCTGAAGAATTATAAAACGAAAAATCGGCTTCTGCTTCTAAACCTAAACGATTTACGGGAGCCCATTCATATTCGGCCAGAAACAAATATTCGCTATAGCTATTTTTATCTGTGAATTCGCTACCAATGTTAATTTCTTTTTCTCCTTTCCTCGCTCCGAGATCTCTCGCCAAATCCATATATAATGGTTCTGCGTGAGATACTTTTTCAGGAAGAACAACTTTGTTTAATTCTTGCGCTTGAACTTTTGAAAAAATTGCAACAATACACGTTACAACTACGACTTTAAAATATTGCTTTATCTTATTCATAGGACAAAGCAACAAAACGATACTGGAAAGAATTTGGAATAAAATCTGATGCGATCAGGCTATTCTAATGTGGTGTCAAAAACAACAGTAAAAGAATGTAATTGGTCTTCATCAAATTGATATTTCAGCTGAAACCCATATAAATTACAAATGGCTTTTACAATAGCCAATCCTAATCCGGTTCCGCCATTATTGACAGATGATTTATAAAAACGAGTAAATACTTTTTTATCGTCTAATGGCACTATACTTCCTGTATTACGAACTGTAAAAGAATTATTTGATAACTGCATTTTTACTTCACCATTAGTTTTATTGTGAATAATGGCATTTTTTATAAGGTTTGAAGCAATAATTGATGCTAAGGATACATCCATTTGTAGCATTACTTCCTTTTCTTCCTGTAATTTAATTGTAATATTTTTAAAGTCTGCAAACTCCTGAAAATCTATCATTACTTGTTGAACTACAATATTAAATGCAACAGGTTCATTATTAAAAAACTGTTTATTTTCAATTTTAGCTAAAAATAATAGTGATTGATTTAACCGAACCATTCTTTCAATTATCTCTAAAATTTCAGCAATATTTCCCGCCTGCTCTTCTCCCAGATTATGCTGTTCCAGAAGCAACTCTAATTTATTGGTAGTAATTGCCAATGGTGTTTGCAATTCATGAGATGCATTTCCTATAAATTGTTTCTGCTGTTCAAATGCCTCCACACTATGCTGTAATAATGTATGAACTGCTAAACTTAAATCATTAAATTCTTTTGTATTACTGATAATCTGGGGCAGTTGTTTTTTAGTGTTTAATCGGAATTTCTTCAGTTGTTCCAAGAAATCATAAAAAGGCTTCCATAACCTTTTCAAAACCAATCCATTTACTATAATAATACTGACAACCACTATTATATACAACCAAAAAATACCCCAAAAGAGACTTTTTATTAAATCGTCTTCTTCTACCATTGGGTTAATAATCTTTAATTGATAGTAATTTCCATTACTTTCAAATACTGTTGAAAGCATTCTAACCGGCTCTAATTCCATCTCTTGGTCATCATCATCCTGCATATAAACCAGAGTATCCTTATACTGAGTTCTTGCTGAAAGAGCTAATCTTTCACCAATTGTTTTAACAGTATAATTTCTTTCATCAAAATAATTGTTTTCTTGAATAGTATATTTATCCGCTCTTAAAATAATCAATCGTTTATGATTTTCTAACTCTTCATCAATGCTACTTTTAATCTCACTAAGCATATTGAAATAAAAAATAACAGACCAGACAGCTACAATAAATAATATTGAAGCAGAAAGGTAAAAAAGAGACTGGTTCTGTAATTTCATTTTCATTTTTCAACAACTTTGTAGCCAATGCCATAAACCGATTCTATCTCTATTTGAGCATTTGATTCCTGTAATTTTTTACGCAGGTTTTTTATCTGGTAGTAAATAAAATCAAAATTATCGGCTTCATCAATATGGTCTCCCCAAACATGTTCTGCCAATGCCGTTTTGACCACCAATCTATTTTTATTCAATAAAAAGTAATTGAGTATATCAAATTCTTTTCGGTTTAAAGAAACATCGTTGTTATTGATTAGTAATTTCCGCTCAGTTACATCCAAAACAACATTAGCCATTTCAATTGTATTCTTTCCTTCAAAGGTCTTTCTTCTCAATACAGCTTTTACCCGGGCATTAAGTTCTGCTAAATGAAAAGGTTTTATAAGATAATCATCGGCTCCGAGTTCTAATCCTTCCAATTTGTCATCCAATGAATTTTTAGCTGAAATAATAATCACATTTGCTAATTTCCCTGATTCCTGAAGTTCTTTTATCAGTTGCAATCCATTTCCATCCGGCAGCATAATATCCAGTAAAATACAATCATAATCATAGAGTGCAATCTTCTCTGATGCACTCATAAAGTCGGAAACGGATTCCGTAACAAATTGTTCCTTTTCAAGAGAAATAACAATTGATTCAAGTAAATCTTTTTCGTCTTCTACTACTAAAATCTTCATGACATACAAAGTTATATTAAAAATCTGGAAAGAATCGGGAATAACAAAATCAATATTTGTACTATCTTTGCCTTATAGGTAAATATTATTATTTATGTTAAAACAGAATCTACAATTAAAACTTTCACAAAAACTTTCGCCTCAGCAAATTCAGTTGATGAAGTTGATCCAATTGCCTACTCAGGCTTTTGAACAACGATTACAAGAAGAATTAGTTGAAAATCCCGCTTTGGAAAATGGCAAGGAAGACACTGTAGATTTTGAGGACGAATACAGCAGTTCTACCGAAGAAGACTATGACGATTATGACAACGAACGCATTGATGCCGAAGATATTAACATTGACGAATATCTAAGCAACGATGAAACACCTGATTACAAATACCAAAGCAACAATTTTAGCGATGACGATGAAGACCGCAGCATGCCTTTTGTAGCAGGCGTTACCTTTCATCAGGATTTGTTGAACCAATTAAACACGTTTATCTTAACCGATGACGAAAAAAATATTGCCGAATTTTTAGTCGGTAGCATTGATGATACGGGTTATTTGCGAAGAGACATTCAGGATATTGTAGACGATTTAGCTTTTACCCAAGGTGTTTATACCGATGAAGCTACTGTAGAACGCATTCTTTTAACGGTAGTTCAAGAATTAGAACCTGCCGGAGTTGCGGGTCGCGATTTACAGGAATGTTTGTTGTTGCAGCTCAAACACAAAACTCCTACCGATTCTATAGCTTTAGCTATTGACATTATCGAAAATCAGTTTGATGCTTTTACCAAAAAACATTACGACAAACTGATTCAGAAATATGAAGTTTCCAAAGAGCAATTGCGCAAAGCGATTGACGAAATTGAAAAGCTGAATCCGAAACCGGGCGGCGCTTATGACGGAAACCAAAAACCCATTGAGCATGTAGTTCCTGATTTTACCATACGAATTGTGGATGGCGAATTAGAATTGAGCTTAAACGGAAGAAATGCACCAGAGTTGCATGTTTCTAAAGATTATCAGGAAATGTTGCAAACCTATAAAGATTCGAATGAAAAATCGAATTCTCAAAAGGATGCGGTACAGTTTATCAAGCAGAAATTAGATTCAGCTAAATGGTTTATTGATGCCATAAAACAACGTCAGGAAACGCTTTTTGTGACCATGAATGCCATTATGCATTATCAGGAAGAATATTTCCTAGACGGCGACGAAACGAAGTTAAAACCAATGATTTTAAAAGACATTGCCGACATGGTTGGTCTTGATATTTCTACGGTTTCGCGTGTGGCCAATAGTAAATATGTAGAAACGCCTTATGGCACTAAATTGATTAAAGAATTCTTTAGTGAAGCCATGAAAAATACCGAAGGTGAAGATGTGTCAACTATTGAAATTAAAAAGATTTTACAGAATGTTATTGAGGAAGAAGACAAACGAAAACCGCTTCCTGATGATAAGCTTGCCGAAATATTAAAAGAAAAAGGATACCCTATTGCCAGAAGAACTGTTGCCAAATACAGAGAGCAGTTGGATATTCCGGTAGCACGATTGCGCAAGAAAATTTAACAAAAGAACCTATAGCTGACTCTATAGCCCCGGTTGAAGCCAACTGCCGTGCAGTGCGAAAAACGGGAATAGAGTTTGCTGACACCACTAAAGATTCGCTTCATGAAAATAGAAAAGTTTTTACCGCTTTTTTCGTATATCTTCCATCCTATTTTTATTCCGCTATATGGTTCTGTTTTTTATTTTTTGACGATACCTAATGTGCTTTCCACTACTACAATCTATATGATTTTAGTTCAGATCAGCATTATCACATTAATGTTACCCATTGCGCTATATTTCTTGTTGATTTCTATGGGGTTGATCAAATCGTTTACGGAAGCAACGATTAAAGAAAGGCGAATTCCCGTTTCTATACAGGCAATTCTCTTCTTTATTTTGCTTAAATTCAGTATTACAATAGAGAATCTTCCGGAATTATTTTTGTTCTTTTTCGGGGGACTTTTGAGTACTATTTTGGCTCTGATCGGTATTATGGGGAATTATAAGGCAAGCCTTCACATGATTGGCATTACTTCGTTAGTCACATTTATGTATTATGTTTCAGTAAATTATCAATTACCTTATATTAATATGGTTGCTTTTGGTTTTATTTGTGTGGGTTTTGTGGCTTCTTCAAGATTATATATGAAATCCCACACTCCAAATGAGTTAATTATCGGGACTTTAATCGGAACTATTCCTCAAATCATTTTATGGCATTATTGGCTATAAAATATAGAACATAAATCCGATATTAAAAGAACTCATTTTTAAGTCCTGATCTTCAATTTTCACATCTTTAAAAATAGGTGTTAAGCCATAATAAGCATACATATTCACCGTGTTATACCCGAAACTGATATACGGTCCAAATTGCCATTTATTAACATCATTGCTATTCTTTATTTTATAATTAGCAGAAGAAGATTGAAAATCAGTTTTACTCCCTATTAAATAACTAGCTTTAAAGCCGGTATAAATACGCCAGAATTTATGATTTAAAGGTGTGGCATTTCTCCAACGAATTTCTAACGGGATATCAATGTAATGCAATACTAACTTATTTTTATCGTATGAATTTTCAATAACATACACATTAGGATCAGCATTTTGTACTTGTACATTGTGCTTAATATTGTTATAAGAATAGCCTAAACCTAAAGCTACAGACCAATCTCTACTTTTTGAAAAAGGGATATCTCGTAAAAAGCCTAAAGCAATTCCTGTTGAAAAAGAATATTGCTTGTATCCTGCTGGTTTATTCTGTAATAAGTTATAACTTATAGAAGCATAAAACTGGTCTTCTCTAAAAAGAGAATCTATTACTTTATAGGGGGCATTTAATCCTTCTTTTAGAGTTTCTGTTTCCTGTGCTTTTACTAAAGACATACTAAAAAGCAAGATCATCAAAAGAAATTTCAGTTTCATACACATTGTTTTTTGCTAAATTACTACAAAAATAGCTAGTAATAAAAAAGGTGCATCAATTGATGCACCTTTTTATATAAATTCATAAGACTAATTATTCTCCTACTGGGTTACCTTGCGTAGTTGTATAATTTACCTTTAATTGATCTACTTTACGTAATTCTGTTTTGATATCTTGTACCAGACCCATTTTCACATCTTTATCAATCTTCAAAGATGCTGTTAAATATTTTTCATCTTCAGAGTTTCTAGAAGCTCTTTCTGTAAACACAAAGTTTCTAATATCTCCTACTGAAGAAATTTTATCATTTAACTGAATACGGTCAGATGATCCTAAACTTGATCTGTAAGTTTCTTTTGCTTTACCTGCATAAACATACATCACGTATTGCTTTTTATGTAATTTAGCCGTTTGATCTGCTTTCGGCAAACGGTTTTCAATCTTCAAATCACTATCTTTCATTGTTGTAGCAGTCATGAAGAAGAACAATAGCATAAATACAATATCCGGTAATGATGCTGTAGAAATTGCTGGCAGGTCGCCTGATTTTTTCTTTTTAAATTTAGACATGTTTTCTAAAATTTAAAGGATTAATAGCTCTTTTTCGGTTCTGCTTCAGAAAGACGCATTGGATACATATTCTGAATTTTTTCCACTTTCGGCTTTAAGTCGTCCACTAAGCCCTCAACCGCTTTTGAAGCAGGATCGTTATAAACATACTCCATTTCTCTGTATGTTTTTCCATATCGCTTCATTGACTCTCTATCTCTCAAAATATAATAAGCAGCTACTAATTCATTTTGCACAGCAATGTATGTTTCATAAGTAGTTTGCCCATCATTCATTAAAGAAATAACTGCTTTGTCAGGATTGTCAGAAGAATTAGAATCTCCTTTTCCTTTACAATATGCACAAGTTCCATCTCCATTATTATCTAGAAAATCAACAGCAGCTTGTCTTAACTCTTTTAAAGTCATCAGTTTTTCGTTAACTAACAATTGATTGTCTTTGTTAACTAAAACACGCATGATGTTTCTTTCATTAATTGGTGGAGCTGGAGGATTTTCCTCATATCTAGGCAAAAGACGATTGATCCCTTGATCTACTCCAATAGTAGTAGTAACCAAGAAGAAAATTAAAAGCAGGAAAGCAATATCTGCCATTGAACCGGCATTTACCTCTGGTGCTACTCTTTTTGCCATAATTATTTTTTAATTTTATTAAAACCGGTCCATACCATAGTTCCTACAGCTACAATTGCTAAAAGATAAAATGTATTTAAACCAGTACTTACTAATTTTGATGTCGTTCCTGATACTACTCCTGCATTTGTCTTTACATCAGAGCTGTCTGCAATAACAAAAGAAATCACAACTACTGCCAAGAATAAACCAACAGATATTAATGTTTTCTTTAAAGTATCTTTGTGTGTAAACAAATTTTTCAACACAAATACCAAAACAATGGCAATACATGCTATAAATGCGATATAAGACACATTGATTAGCGGAGAAATCCAAGCGCTGTCTTTGTCTTCTGAAGCCAATATTCCTCCAAGGAATACCACGCTCAAAACACTCATTACAGCAGCTATAATTTTTACTATTTTATGTAAATTCATAAGAATGAATATTAAAAATTGAGTTTATTATTTTTTACTGTAATCAGACAAAATATCGATTAAGCTGATAGATGCATCTTCCATATCATTTACGATTGAATCGATTTTAGCAACGATATAGTTATAGAAAATCTGAAGGATAATTGCAACGATCAAACCAAATACAGTTGTTAATAAAGCAACTTTAATACCACCTGCTACTAATGAAGGCTCCATTGAACCTGCAGACTCGATTTGGTCAAATGCTTCAATCATACCAATTACCGTTCCCATGAATCCTAACATCGGAGCAAGAGCGATAAATAATGATAACCAAGAAACGTTTTTCTCTAATTGTCCCATTTGTACTCCACCGTAAGCTACAACAGATTTTTCTGCTGATTCCATACCGTGAGAATATCTATCTAAACCTTGATAAAAAATAGATGCTACCGGACCAGCTGTATTACGACAAACTTCTTTAGCAGCTTCAACACCACCTGAATTTAAAGCATCTTCTACCTGTGAAACTAATTTTTTAGTATTAGTAGTTGAAAGATTCAAGTAGATAATTCTTTCGATTGCAATAGCTAAACCTAAAATCAAACAGATTAATACGATTCCCATGAATCCAGGTCCACCCTCAATAAATCTTTTCTTCAACTCTTGAGTAAATGTTACATTCTCAGCGGTTTGATCGTCTGTAGCTTCTTCAACTACTGCTACTTCTTCAGTTGTAGCCGGAGCTTCCTGTACTTGTTCTGTTGCAGGCGCTTCTGTTGCTGTAGAATCTTGAGCTTGAACATTTCCAAAAGTCATAAGCCCTGTGATTGCCAAAATAGAAAATAATCTTTTCATCGCTTTTGTTCTTAAAATTTAATTAGTTAATTGGGTTTAAAAGTATAAAATATTTATTAATTTAAAATTCATTTTTAATGGCAGAGAGGAAGGGATTCGAACCCTCGATGCTCTTTTGAAGCATACACACTTTCCAGGCGTGCGCCTTCGACCACTCGGCCACCTCTCTATCAAATACATTTGATTTCAAGGACGCTAAATAACGTAAAAATTCTCAGGTATGAAAATTTTAACTTCATTTTTTAATTCATTTCTCCTCTTAACGAGGTTTCAAATATCGTTTTAAAAACATCTGTAGCTATTTTTTGACCTAATAAATACATCAATTTTGTAATTGCCGCTTCGGTTGTGATATTATGTCCTGAAATTACGCCAATGTTTTTCAGCCGTGTACTTGTCTCATATTTACCCATGTTTACAGAGCCCCCACTACATTGTGTAACATTAATAACGCAGATATTCTTTTTTATTGCCTTTTCTACTTCATTTAAAAACCATTCCTCAGATGGTGCATTACCGGAACCGTAAGTCTCTAACACTATTCCTTTTAAATTTTTTATATTTAAAAGTGCTGCAAAAACCTCGGCATTAATACCCGGAAACAACTTTATAATAATAACATTATTATCGAAGGTTTTATGTACTTTCAGTTTTTTATTTCCTGCTTTTCGCCATAAAATATTTTTATTGACTTTTAAATGTACTCCGGATTCGGCGAGTTCAGGAAAATTCGGAGATGTAAAAGCATTAAAATGTTCGGCACTTATTTTTGTTGTCCTGTTTCCTCTATATAACTTATATTCAAAATAAAGCCCTACTTCCTGTATTATTGGCTTCCCGTTTTCTTGCAGAGATGCAATTTGGATGGCCGTAATCAAGTTTTCCTTCGCATCAGTTCGCAAATCTCCGATAGGCAATTGAGAACCTGTAAAGATTACCGGTTTTGCTAAATTTTCTAACATAAAACTTAATGCTGATGCGCTATAAGACATGGTATCTGAACCATGAAGTACAACAAAACCATCAAAAGAAGTATAATTTTCTTCAATCAATAACGCCATTTTTTGCCAATGGGCTACACTCATGTTTGAAGAATCAATAGGATTATTGAAAGAAACCGTATCGATTTCGCAGTCTAATAATTTTAACTCAGGAATATTACTTAAAAGTTCTTTAAAGTCAAAAGCTTTCAGCGCACCGGTGTCACTATCTTTTACCATTCCGATAGTTCCTCCTGTATAGATCAAAAGTATTTTAGCCTTTGATACTTGCATTTTCATACTTCATTTTATTTACCACAGGGTTTGCATACATCGCTAAAAATCCATTTTTCATCGTTTCATTTTCTGCATCAATACGCATTTCTAATCGGCGCTCAAAAAGCTGCTTTTCTTTTTCTGTATACTGTGATGTAAACTGCTGATTTCCATTTAAAAGATCGTAAGCAATATAATTGGTAGGCCAAAGTTTATACGATTGCAAAATAGAATCGTCTATAACTTGTGCCAAAGCTTGTATTTGTTTGTTAGCGTTATCTGTTTCTACTTTTATAGCATCAAACTCCTTATTCAGCACATCGCCAACATGGATATGAATCCGTTTCTTTTGCCCTATGATTCCGCTGATTAAGTTCACGAAATCTTCGTTTTTCTCCTTCACATAAACCTCATCTTTTGCCTGAGCTAATAACTGTGGCATTTTCAAAGCATCTGTAGGATCATATTCGTAAGAAATAGAAACCGGAACAATTTTTAATTTTTTAAAGTAATCCAAACAACATGTTTCATCTGAAGCCATTGCTATCATTTTGAGAACTCCTTGATGGGTTGCATCATTTCCGTCTTTAGTTCTACCTTCTCTTTGCGCTACCCAAACCGAACGGTTTTCTTTCGCTAAAAGCTGGTACATATATTCAGACATCAATTTAGAACTTTGCAACAATTCTCTTGGCGGGAGATTACGTTTTACCAAAAAATTTCGGTTTAACCTTGACAATTTCAATAAAATATCTTTCTGAACCAGATTATCTCCAATAGCTGAAGCTGTCATGATTAATCCGTGTTCAAACAAAGAAACGTTTAATAAAGAAGTATCCAGAATAATATCTCTGTGATTCGAAATAAATAAATAGGAAGTATTGGGTTCTAATTTTTCAAAACCAGAAGTGGTCAATCCATCCGAACTTTTTTGCAATACCTTTTGAATAGATTCATAGATAAGATTGACTTGGAAATCCCGGATAGAATGTGTTTTTTTTAATTGCTCTTGCCAAACTTCCTCTTCCATATCCGGAAACGTAAAATTCATGATAGCCTTCAACATAGGATTACCCAGAATAGAACGCAACGCTTCGTTTACTTCCGAATCATAATAAGGCCTAATGTCATCAAATTTTGTCATAATGGTAAAAACAAAGCACAAAAAAACAAAAAAAATAGCACATACACCTTATGAATACGTTAAATTCCAAAAACTTCGCAAGCGCTTTGCGTTGTTATTTCTGCTATTTCCGCATCAGAAACTCCATAAATCTCTGCTAATTTTTTAGCAACCAATGGAATATAACTACTCTCATTGCGCTTTCCTCTGTAAGGAACCGGGGCCAAATAGGGCGCATCTGTCTCTAAAACAATATGTTTTAAATCAATTTCATTTAAAAACTGATCTATTTTTCCATTCTTAAATGTTGCCACACCTCCTATTCCTAATTTCATATTGCAATCTATAGCTCGTAGTGCTTGATTGTAATCTCCTGTAAAACAATGAAAAACTCCTGAAAGTTTCTCGTCTTTCTCCTGTTCTAGAATTTCAAAAGTTTCATCAAAAGCATCTCTACAATGAATATTAATAGGTAAGTTATATTGTTTTGCTAAATGGATCTGATGTTGAAAAGCTCGCTGCTGTTCTTTCAAAAAGGTTTTATCCCAATACAAATCGATTCCTATTTCTCCAACCGCATAGAATTTCTTAGAAGCCAATTCTTGTTCCACAAAAGCTAGTTCTTCCAAATAATTTTCTTTTACATAGGTAGGATGCAAACCCATCATCAAAAATACATTTTCCGGAAACTCATTGGCAACTGCATACATTTCTTGACTATATGACGAATCTATAGAAGGAACAAACATTTTGGTTACACCAGCTTCAATAGCTCTTTGCATCATTAATGAACGATCTTCTTTAAACTCTTCAGAATATAAATGAGTGTGAGTATCTATTAACATTAGCTTATTTCATTTTTTCGTTTCGGGCACAAATTTACAAAGATTAAATCAGGTTTATTCTAATCTAATATTAAGACTTTCTTCACTTTTTAGAAGTGAAAAAATTATTATGTTTGATCCATGGAAGATTTGCAAGATTTTTTAAAGGAAAAGAAATACAAAAAGATACGTTTTAAGGTTCTAAAAACTCAACATTTGTTAATTAAAGCAAAAATAAATGACGTTAGCGGACTTTTTATCCTTGACACAGGTGCCAGTAATAGCTGTGTGGGTTTTGAAGGGATAAAAAAATTCCATTTGCAATCGGAAGAATCAGAGACCAAAGCATCAGGAGCAGGTGCTACAGGTATGAATACGCTTTTGGCTAAAAACAATCTTTTACAAGCCGGAAGATGGAAAGACAAAAAATTACATCTTATTGTTTTTGACATGAGTCATGTAAACAACGCATTAGAACAATACAAAATAAAACCTGTTGATGGTATTATTGGTGCTGATATTCTTTTAAAAGGAAAAGCAATTGTGGATTACAGTAATCATTTATTGTATTTAAAATAAACACGCAACTGTTAATCTAAGGAATTATTTTCATTACTCAAAAACTTCCTTGAGTACGTCTAATGATTTCGGTTTTTGAAAACCTTCTATATTTAAGGTATAATAATCTAAAAGTATTTTTAAAAGCATCTTTCTTTGCTTGCCTGAAAACAACTTTTGTTCGTCCGAAAATTTAAGTTCCACTAATTTTTTAAACCAATTGGTTTCCTCTTCCGACAAACAGGTCAATGATTGGAAAGGAACAAAAACACCTTCTGTCATTTCAAAAAAAGGCCGTTCACTATTTGTTTGCGGATAAAATCCCAAATAACGTGTAAGTTGCAATAAGGTTATCAAATGAAAATTAGAAATCTCTTGGTGTGTATCAAGCCAAGTCAATGCTGTTTCTAAAAACGTAAATAACGTTTCATTCTTCCCGTCTTCTTTAAGAGCATGATGCAAAACATCTGAAAGAAAAAGTGTAATGGTTGTTTTATATATATCTTGAGGAATGGTTTGAAATGGAACTTCTATTCTAACTTCTTTGAAACGTTCTAAAGTTCCTTTATTTTTATGATACGCTTCTATTCCTAAGATAGTCAACGGCTGAAAAAAAGCATTTTTTTGTTGGTTTCGCTTTCCCGAAAAAGCATTAGGCACAAAATAAGACTTTATACCATCTGAAAGCGTAAAGCATTTCACAATTAGGCTTTTCTCCTGATATTTTAGAGACGATATAACTATTGCTTTGGTTTTAACAAGCATAATTTATCGGATAATCATAACTTTTTTTACTGTAGTATCCATTCCGTCTTCAGTAGCCACAAAAATCATATACACTCCGGAAGCAACTTTGTATTTTCCAAAAGCTGTTCCATCCCATTCAATAGTTCCTCCTGCCGAAGTTGTTTCAAAAACCAAATTTCCTTCTATATCTGTAATTTTCACGTTTGCTTTATCTGTTAATCCCGCTATTTTAATAGTTCCGTAATAGTTTGGCCTTACCGGATTAGGATAAACATATACATTGGCTAAATCACCACTAGGCTTAGTAGAAGTTCCTAGAAAAGACACCATTCCCTTATCTGTAGCAAAAAAAACTTCTCCTGTTACACCGTCAATTTCGATGTCGTTCACGTTATTACTCGGAAGTGGCGAATTACTTTTGTTAAATTGATATATGGTTTGTTGTCCGTTTGCAGACACTAAGAAAACCCCACCGTCAGCTATAGACACCCATTTTCTGTTTGCTCCGTCTACTTCTATATCCAATAATGGCTGTTCATAGAACAGTTCTTGTGCTAAATCTCCTTCTTGAATCACAATATTATTTACCGTTAACTCACTTTCATTTGTAAAAAGATTGACATTTGACAAGACACATAATCCCCTAATAGTAGCAATCCAAAGCTGATTATTATTATCAATAACCAATGCTCTAACATCATTACTCGGCAACCCTTGGTCTGTTTTTATTTGAATGAATTTATTACTTTGTGTATCGTTAAAGGCAATTAAACCATCATTACTAGTAGGAATCCATTTGGTTAAATTTTTATCAATAGCCAAAGAGGCAAATTTAAACGCTCCGGATGTCATATAATCTGAAAGATTATAGGATTGCCACTGTCCGTTTGACCTCATAACTTTTAATCCTCTTTCTATAAAGCCATTTGTTACCCACAGATCTCCATTTTTATCAAAAGTAGGACTATTTACCCTAACATCTATAACACTAGGGTTGTCATTATCTACTAACGATTCCAGACCATTTGTCCCTGTGTTTGATTGATTATAAAGTGTAAACACCTCTTCTTCTAATTTCAACAATCCCGAATAGTACGAACTAAAGTAAATCTGATTAGCATTATTGGGGTTAACACCTATTCCTGAAATTGATTTTGCATTTAGAACATCCGAATAAGTATAATTAAACCAGCCTGCTTCTTCTCCGTAATTGCTTACTCCTAATTCATCTAGCGGATAAGGATTATAGTCAATATCATAATTTCCATAAGCCACCCAGAGATTGTTTGTTGCTTTTTTTACTCTGAAAATATAATTTTGAATAGGCCCGTTGGGCGACAGATTTTCAAAAACACTTAGATTTGACAAAGAAGCCGAAAAAAGTCCGTTTGCTACTGTACCTATGAACAACTCATCTCCGACCACTGTTGCTGCAGAAAACGTTACAGTATAATCCGGGATATTTGTCACATGAGCAACTTGAAGAAATGTTTCATCTAAAACGTAAATGTGATTTTGAGTGGTTATTGTTAAGTGATTTTGGTTTACTTTAAAACTAATTCCTCCTTGACTTAGACTCAAAACATTTACAAAACTACTTCCATTATATCTGTAAACTATTGAATTCATATTTAATGCCACTAATTGATTGTTAAAAGTTGTTATTCCACTCCAATATCCTGAATCAAAAGTTTGCCATTGCGAATAGTCGTAAATAAACGGATTGGTTAACAGCGCTTTTCGCATTCCAAAATTTTGCGTAACTGCGTATAAGTCGCCATTAAAAACTGTCGTTTGATAGACTTTTGTTTCCTCTCCAGAAGTTCCTATGAAATAAGTAGAAACGAATTCGTTCGTTGCTAAATTTAAAACAGAAATTCCGTAATCAGTTGAAATATAAAGTCGTCCTTCATATTCATAAAAATTATTAATTCTCTTGATATTTGGTGAAACCGGAACTTCTTCTATAATATCTACTTTGGTCACAACTGTTCCGTCTTGATTCACAATCAAAAGCAAACCGTTATCATTTCCTGCAATTAACTTTTTGTACGTATCCGAATAATATATTGTTGTTATTGAATTTGGCTTAAATCCGGAAATAGAAGTGATCTGATCTACATTCGACAGAAGCAAATCCTTGTAGAACACAGAGACCTCTGTAGCTGCATAAATCTTATTTGAAGCAGAAGCTACATCAACAATCTCATTATATGAAAAATAGCCTTTCCATAATTGGTTGTTTTGCGAATAAAAAACAGTTATCCAGCATAAAAAACTAAAAACAAAAACGACTTTCTTCATCTGATTTACTTTTTACAAATATAGTATAAACGAAAGAATTATTCTTTCGGTATATTTAGAGAACAAAAAAGGCTCTCAAATTGAGAACCTTTTCTATTTTTTTATTATTTAAGAAGCTTATACAACCCCTTGAGCCAGCATAGCGTCTGCTACTTTAACAAAACCGGCAATATTAGCACCTTTTACATAATTTACATAACCATCTTCTTCTACACCGTATTTTTTACATTGGTTATGAATTCCTGCCATGATTTCTTTTAAACGAAGATCTACTTCCTCACTTGTCCAATTCAAACGAATTGAATTTTGTGTCATTTCTAAACCAGATGCTGCTACACCACCAGCATTAGCTGCCTTACCCGGAGCAAAAAGAATTTTTTTAGTTAAAAACACTTTTATAGCTTCTAATGTAGAAGGCATATTTGCAGCTTCAGTAACACAAAGCACACCATTATTGACAAGATTAATTGCATCTTGCTCGTTTAATTCATTTTGTGTTGCACATGGAATGGCTATATCTACTTTTACTTCCCAAGGGCTTCTTCCTTTCACAAATTTAGCATTAGGATATTTCTCCAAATACATTTCTGCTTTGTTTTTACCACTAGCTCTCATTTCCAGCATAAAATCTATTTTCTCTCCCGAAATTCCTTCTTCATCATAAATATATCCATCAGGACCAGAAATCGTAACTACTTTCCCTCCTAATTCCGTTACTTTTAATGCTACTCCCCAAGCTACATTTCCAAAACCAGAAACAGAAACTGTTTTGCCTTTAATAGATTGACCAATTGTTTTTAACATTTGATCCGTAAAATAAACGACTCCATAGCCCGTTGCTTCAGGACGAATTAATGATCCTCCGTAAGCCAAACCTTTACCTGTTAAAACACCGGTAAACTCATTACGAATTCTTTTATATTGCCCGAACATATATCCAATTTCTCTAGCTCCAACACCAATATCTCCAGCAGGCACATCTAGAGCAGGACCTATGTGTCTACACAATTCTGTCATGAAAGATTGGCAAAAACGCATAACCTCTGCATCTGATTTTCCTTCCGGATCAAAATCAGAACCTCCTTTACCGCCACCCATTGGAAGAGTTGTCAAACTATTTTTAAAGATTTGTTCAAAAGCTAAAAACTTTAAAACAGACAAATTTACTGTCGGATGAAAACGAATCCCTCCTTTATAAGGACCAATCGCTGAATTCATTTGAATTCTAAATCCTCTATTCACTTGAATTTCTCCCGAATCATCTACCCACGGAACACGGAAAGTAATTGATCTTTCTGGCTCAGCAATTCTAAGTAAAAGATTTTTTCCATCATATTTTTTTTGCTCAGCAATGAAGGGAATTACAGTTTCTGCAAATTCTCTTACAGCCTGAATAAATTCCGGCTCATTAGGATTTTTGGCTTCAACCTGAGCCATGAAATCACTTATTTTCTGTTCAACTAATTGTGACATTTTTTAAAAAAATAAGAATAATAAGATTTTTTTTGTTTTTTTGTTTTTAGAAAATCATTTATAAAACGGAACAAATATACATCTTATTACGAAAAAAGATTTTTTTTTGGCAAAATTTTATCAAATTGTTAATTAGAGATGTTCTATGTTTTAAATTAGCTTTTTTTAAACAGAATTTTAAGTTTTTTTTTTGAAGTGTACATTGTTTTTATATATTTGTCAGATAATAGAAAACTTTTAGTGATGACTAAAAAAATAAAACACCTACTGTTATTGTTACTTTTGGCTCCATTTACTATTCACGCTCAATTTGGTTTTTCTCATGAGATTGGTGCATTTATTGGAGGAGTTGCTTTTCAGTCTGACTTTGGAGTACGTAATGACTTCAAAACAAATTCTGGGAATACTGGTTTTGCCATCGGTTTAGTTCATTATATGAACTTCTCTTATCGTGCGGAATGTAATTGTTATACTCCTGATACTTATTTTAATGATCACTTTAAACTACGTTCAGAGTTGTCATATAATAGTACAAAGCTTGAGCATTTTGGAAAATGGGCCGACAAACAAAATATATATGGCGCTCAGTTAAAAGCCATGAAAGGGGAAGCTAAAGTGACAGATATAGGAATGCAATTGGAATATTACCCTTTAAGCATTAGAGAATTTACTTCTTCTGAAGGATCTTTTGCTCCATTTATCGGATTAGGGGCTCACTTTTCTATTTTTTCAAATGACACCTACTCTACATTAGGTCCATTAGGAACTACAGCAACTACTTATCCTGATTATTTACCGGATGGTTGGTCTAACGATGGCGGTACTACTTGGTCTGTAGTTTCATCTGTAGGATCTCGTTATAAATTAACTGAACTTTCAGACTTATTTGTTGAACTACGTTGGCAATATTATTTTTCTGACTGGGTTGATGGTTTGAGAAAAAATCCTGATATCTATAGTGAAAACAAAGCAAACGATTGGAATCTTTGGTTAAACTTTGGTTATATCTACTATTTAGATTAATATTCTTAAGTATACAGTACAGCAATAAAAAAGAGAGATCTATTAGATTAGATTTCTCTTTTTTATTTAAACTTTTTTAGAAAACAAAAGTAACCTTACATGTAATTAACCAAGAAACAATAAAATATGTTTCTTGGTTGAAAAATAAGAATTAACTGTTTTTTTTAATACGCAACCTTTTTTATTATCCTACATCTAATAGATAATATAATAAAAATATAATTGCTATGAAAAAAATTCTCAAACATCAAAAAACAGTACAAGGATTTATTTATTTAATCCTTTTCTTACTTATCAGTTGTAATGATGATGACAACCCAAAAACTAATGTTTACGTCCCTACTGCGGCTGAATTCAGTTCACTAAGAGATGATGCTCTGGAAACATTGACTCAACATTTTCAATTTGATGTTGAAAATGGCTACACTTCAATAATTACAGAAAAGGAGTAACAATTAGTATTGATCCTAACTGCTTACGTTTAAACGGGAATTCAGTTACCGGAACTATTGATTTAGATTATGTAGAAATCTTTGATGGTGGAAACATGATTACAACAAACAAGTCTACTATGGGATTAATGAATGACGGAAACAAATCACTTCTGATATCTGGAGGAGAATTTTATATCAATGCAACACAAGGCGGTCAACAATTAAGTATTAACTGTCCTATGACATTAGCAATCCCTACTTCATTAACTAACCCAGGAGGAGACAATACAATGTCTTTATGGAACGGAGTGATTGATGAAAATGGCAATATAACCTGGGAAGAAGACACAGCGAACCCTGTCGGCAATGAAGGCGTTTTTATTGAAGGTCAAGGTGAAACTGCCGTTTATTACGCTTACTTCGATAGTTTCGGATGGACAAATGTAGATCGTTTTTATAATGATTCCAGACCTAAAACTACAATCTTAGCAGATGTCCCGGATGGTTATAACAATGACAACTCTGCTATTTATATTCATTATGACGGAGAAGGAAATGCCTTAGCTCATTTAGACAGATATGATGAAGAAACAGAACTGTTTTCTGAACACTATGGCCAAATACCTATTGGTTTGGAATGTCATATTATTTTTGTTTCAGAGCAAAATGATAATTGGTTATATGCTATAAAAGAAGTTACTATAACAGCCAATACTGTCTATAGCTTTTCAATTTCCGAAACCAGTGTAGTTACTGAAGAACAATTAATAGATGCAATAAACGCTTTGCCTTAGAAAATAAGATTATTAACAAACTAAAAATGGCTCATAATGAGCCATTTTTAGTTTGTATAGATGTTTTCTCTCAATTGTTTAAACATTTCTGTTGTCATTGACTCCATATCATAATCATTCTTCCATCCCCAATCTTGTCTTGCTGAAGAATCATCAATGCTTGCAGGCCAGCTATCAGCTATCTTCTGTCTGAAATCAGGTTCATAAGACATTTCAAAGTTCGGATAATGTTTTTTAATCTCTGCTGCAATTTCTTCCGGTGTAAAACTCATTGCCGCTAAATTATAAGATGAACGAATCTTTATTTTTTCTGCAGGCGCTTGCATAATTCCAATCGTTGCTTTAATTGCATCATCCATATACATCATAGGAAGCTCTGACTTTTCGGATAAAAAACTGGTAAACTTACCTTCCGTAATAGCCTTATGATAAATATCAACCGCATAATCTGTAGTTCCTCCTCCTGCTTCTGTGCTCCAACTTATTAATCCCGGATAACGAATACTTCTAACATCTACTCCGTATTGGGAATAATAGTATTCACACCAACGTTCACCACATTGTTTTGAGATTCCATATACTGTAGTCGGCTCCATAATTGTGAATTGAGGCGTAGTATGTTTTGGGGTAGTAGGCCCAAAAACAGCAATACTAGAAGGCCAGAATATTTTTTGGATTTTCCCGGCTTTAGCCAAATTCAATACATGGAACAAAGAATTCATATTCAAATCCCATGCAAATGCAGGGTTTTTCTCAGCTGTAGCTGAAAGTAATGCAGCCATCAAATATACATCTGTAATTCCATATTGTTCTACTAAATGTTCAATTTGATTATAATCTAAAGCATTAACCACTTCAAAAATTCCGTTGTTAACTACATCATTATTTAATTTTCTAATATCTGATGCTACTACATTCTCAACACCATAGGTTTCACGAAGTTTAGCCGTTAATTCAGTACCTATTTGACCACAGGCTCCTATAATAAGAATTTTAGTTTTCATTTCGCTAAATTTGCAAACAAATATAGTTTATTTCCCAATATGCTTTTTGTTAAAATTTAAAATATTCAGACAATAAGTAGGTAATTTGTGAAATATTTTTAAAATATGGCGCCAAAACTAATTATTCAATAAATTTAAATGCACTCCCTTATAAACTTTGTTAAGTTTTTTTTGAAATAGAATGCTAAAGCTCAAACATTTGTATTTTTGTCCAAATTTCACATCATGAAAAAGATATCATTATCACTTATTATACTCATCAACTTATTTCTTTCCAACTGTGATAAATTTACAGATGAAAAAGAAATTGCAAAACGAGAGCAAATCAAGAAAGATTCTATCTTTGCTGCCATTTCAAAAAAATGGATTTTTAATTTTCCTTCTTCGGGAATAGAAGTAACCCAAGCAATGGATGAATGGAATAAATGGACTCAGTTTAAACAAGAATTACAACAAAAGCCCAAAACTTCTCTATTAGCTTTTCAAATGAAAGTCAAGAATGTCTCTACAAAATCAGACAGTTTATATTTAACCGTCCCAAATGATTTCAACAATGCTCAAGTACGAAGCAGATTAAGAACTTTAGATACTAAAATAAAATCACTTGATACTTATATCCATTTGCAAAGCATTCCTCAACAGAAAGTTATCAGTCTCATTTCTGAAATTAACGAGGAAATCAAAGGGGTTTATAATCAAATGGAAGAAGTAGTGATTAAAAAAGCTATTCCAAAAGAAGTGGGCGAAGATGAAATGCTTAGAGCTTTGGATACTACGAGAAACGCTAATTTTGAGAAAATGCAAAATGCTATGCAAGAAAAGGAAAAATAAATACTACTTTTATTCTAAATGTGTCAACAAATGAAAAAAACTTTACTTTTTTTAACTACTGTCTTCTTCTTTATAACTTTTTCAAATTTTGCACAAAGCATTATTTTTGAAGATAATGCTTCTAACTATTCTGGAAGCTGGACAAACGGAAGCAATTTTGGAACTGGATTTACAACTTGGGATTTATGGACGCAAAACACAGATGTTTCTAATTTTGCCGGACATTTTTTAGCCAGTTCAGCAAGTAATGGATTTGGAGATATTGATTCTTCCGGAGTAAGCTTTGGAATGTATGGAAATCCAAATGGTGCAAATGTTCAAGCCAATGCGCAACGCTTTTTAAACAATACAGGTTCAACTGCTGTTGGAGGAAGAGAATATTTGCTTCCGGGACAAAGTTTCTCAATTGATTTAGCCGTTGCTTATCGAAATGGCTATAAAGGCATTGACTTAATGGATCAAAATTATGCTATTTTATATAATTTTAATGTTGCCAACGATATTTATAGCACGACTGACTCCGCTGATTTAGGGTGGGCTTACAATCAAGCTTCTGTTTTCAATATAACCGTTCATCAATTTGACACCAATTCCTTTGAAGTAATAATCGATCATGGAACAGACTCACATTCGTCAGGAGCTTTAACCGGACAATTTTCAGGTTTCAAATTATATGTAGGCAATACAACTGATAGTAATGTGTTAAACAATTTATTCTTTAACAACTTGAAAGTAGAAGAATGTGCTATGACTACCACTTGGGACGGAACATCTTGGAGTTTTGGATTACCTACTAACAAGAAAAAAGCCGTATTCACCGGAAATTACACAGCAACAACTGATTTTAGTGCTTGTTCTGTTCAAATAAGCAACAACGCCACCGTAACCGTAAACAGTGGAATTAATGTTACCTCTACGAATGAAGTTATTGTTGATAATGGTGCGCACTTCATCTTTGAAAACACTTCTGCTTTATTGCAAACCAATTCCTCTGCTGTTAACACCGGAAATATAACCTATAAAAGAGATTCATCTCCTATGCGCATCTATGAATTTACATATTGGGGATCTCCTGTTAACGGGCAAGCTCTAAGTGTTTTTTCTCCTTTAACATTATCAGATAAATTCTTTTCATTTGATACTGCTACGAACAATTGGGTGTTAGAAAACTCCGGAAATACTATGATTCCCGGCAAAGGCTATGCTGTACGTGCTCCTCAGGGATTTACAACCACTGCTCAAGTTTATAACGGAGAATTTATTGGCTCTCCTAACAATGGCGACTATAGTATTTCATTGATTGACCATAGTATTGCCGGAGCTTATAACTTTATAGGAAATCCATACCCTTCTGCTATTAGTGTAGCTTCATTAATCAATAATTCTACAATAGGAACCCTTTATTTTTGGACTCATAATACTGCTATTTCTAATAATGAATTTACTTCTGATGATTATGCAGTTCGAACTAAATTATTTGGAACAGCTGCCGTTTCAGGAGGAACTATTCCCGGAGCTTATGTTTCTGCAGGGCAAGGATTTTTTGCCTCATCCAGTGCGAATTCTACACTTACTTTTACTAATGCAATGCGAGTTAGCAGCAATAATACCCAGTTCTATAGAAGCACTACAAGTTGCTCCGATCCTGCTTATTATTCCTTTTATTTAAATATGACCAATACAGGAGGAGCATTCAAGCAATTAGGAATCGGCTATGTTGAATGTGCTACAGCCGGTTATGACAATGGTTTAGATGGAATTTATGCCGCCGGAACTTATATCAGCTTCTATTCTGTCATTTCAAATTATAATTTGCAAATTAACTCCTTAGCTTATCCTTGGAATATTACCGATACTATCCCGCTAGGATACATTTCTAACATTACAGGGAATACTACTTTCCAAATAGAATTTGACGCTTCAAATCCTAATTATGATCATTTTTTTGATGATAAAGACATCTTTATTGAAGATACAGAAACAAATACTTATCATAATTTAAAAACAAGTCCGTATGTTTTTAATTCTAATGAAGGAACTTATAATAGTCGCTTTGTCATTCATTACCAAAATAGTACATTGACTAATCCTGCTTTTAGCTCCCAACAAGAAATTGTATTTTACAATCAAGACAATCAATTAGAGATTCATTCTAGTCAATCAGAAATTCAGCATGTAATGGTTTATGATATTAGCGGAAGACTTTTAGTAAACCAAAATAACATCAATAACAAAATCTTCGCTATAGCGAAAAACACGATACAAAAACAAGTTGTTTTAATTACAACTATTTTAAAAGACGGAACAACGTTAAACAAAAAATATATTTTTTAACTTTTGTTTCACGAAACTTAACCATCGCCTGATTCCATTTAGTGCGATGGTTTTTTTATTTTTGTACCTTACTTATTCTTAAAGTTTTGAGCAAAAGCGATATTTTACATTTATACGAAAAAAACGGAACGGTTTCGGCTGTTAGTGAAGCTATTACTAACCGAAAAAAAGTTGCTGTTACCGGCTTAACGGGTTCTTCTCTATCTTTCTTTAGCAGCGCCTTATTCCAAAAAAGCGATTTGCCTTTGCTGTTGCTTTTCAATGATAAAGAGGAAGCTGCCTATTATTTGAATGATTTAGAAAACCTCATTAATAAAGATGATGTTTTATTTTACCCCGGTTCGTATCGCCGTCCTTACCAAATTGAGGAAACCGACAATGCCAATGTTTTGCTTCGTGCCGAAGTTTTAAACCGAATCAACTCGCGAAAGAAACCGGCTGTTATTGTTTCTTATGCCGAAGCGGTTTTTGAAAAAGTAGTCACCCGAAAGGAATTAGAAAAAAACACACTCAAAATACAAGTTGGCGAAAATCTATCCATTGATTTTATCAACGAAACGCTATTCGAATACAACTTTAAACGCGTTGATTTTGTTACCGAACCCGGAGAATTTTCCGTTCGTGGCGGAATTGTAGATGTTTTCTCGTTTTCCAATGACAATCCATACCGAATTGAATTTTTCGGAGACGAAGTAGATAGCATCCGTACGTTTGATGTAGAAAGTCAGCTTTCTGTTGAAAAACTAAAAAAGATCAGCATTATTCCTAATGTTGAAAACAAATTACTAGAGGAAAATCGCGAAAGCTTTTTGGAATACATCAATGAAAAAACGATTCTAATTATCCAAAATACCGAATTTTTGGTTCACCAATTGGATAAATTATTTAGCAAAGCCAATGAAGCTTTCGATAAACTATCGGCTGATATTAAACACAACAAACCCGAAGAATTATTTGTAAACCAAAGTGCCTTTTTGAAAAAAGCACTCGATTTTTCTGTTATTGAATTAGACAAAAAGCCTATTTTCAAAAGCGATAAATCTTTTGAATTTCACACGCTTCCTCAACCGTCATTCAACAAACAATTTGATCTTTTGCTGAATAATTTAAGTGAAAATCACTTTAACGGTTATACCAACTATTTGTGTTGTTCCAATGAAAATCAGGCATCGCGCTTTCATGATATTTTTGAAAGTATTGACGAAGAACAGCACGAATCCAATCGCAAACAATACAAAACCATCGTTTTACCTTTATATCAAGGATTTATTGACGAAGAAAACCGAATTGTTTGTTACACCGATCATCAAATTTTTGAGCGCTACCACAAATTCAGCATTAAAAACGGATATTCTAAAAAACAGACTATTACGCTTAAAGAACTAACCTCACTTTCTGTTGGCGATTATGTAACGCACATCGATCACGGAATTGGGAAATTTGGCGGTTTGCAAAAAATTCAGGTGGAAGGCAAAACACAAGAAGCTATCAAATTAGTCTATGCCGATAACGACATTGTATATGTTAGTATTCATTCGTTGCATAAAATTTCCAAATACAACGGTAAAGATGGTGCGCCGCCAAAAATATATAAATTAGGAAGCAGTGCTTGGAAAACTTTAAAGCAAAAAACAAAAGCGCGCGTCAAACACATTGCTTTCAATTTGATTCAATTGTATGCGAAACGCCGATTAGAAAAAGGATTTCAATATGCTCCGGATAGTTATTTACAAAAAGAATTAGAAAGTTCTTTTATTTACGAAGATACTCCCGATCAAATAAAAGCTACAGCCGATGTAAAAGCCGATATGGAAAGCGAAAGACCAATGGACCGCTTGGTTTGTGGTGATGTTGGTTTTGGTAAAACGGAAGTTGCTATTCGTGCTGCTTTCAAAGCGGTTGACAATGGAAAACAAGTTGCCATTTTGGTTCCTACGACTATTTTGGCTTACCAACATTATCGAACATTTTCTGAACGATTAAAAGACATGCCGGTTACAGTAAGCTATTTGAATCGTTTTAGAACAGCCAAACAAAAATCGGAAACTTTAAAAGGTTTAGAGGAAGGGAAAATCGATATTGTTATTGGTACACATCAATTGGTCAACAAAAATGTAAAATTCAAAAATTTAGGATTACTGATTATTGACGAAGAGCAGAAATTTGGTGTTAATGTCAAAGACAAATTAAAAACGATTGCAACCCAAGTAGATACTTTAACGTTAACGGCGACACCTATTCCTAGAACACTTCAGTTTTCTTTGATGGCAGCTCGAGATTTATCGGTTATTACCACACCGCCGCCTAATCGTTATCCGATAGAAACTCAGGTGGTGCGTTTTAACGAGGAAATTATTCGTGATGCTATTTCATACGAAATCCAACGTGGAGGCCAAGTCTATTTCATCAACAACCGTTTAGAAAACATTAAAGAAGTTGCCGGAATGATTCAACGATTGGTTCCCGGAGCTAAAGTGGGCATTGGTCACGGACAAATGGACGGAAAAAAACTGGAAGAATTGATGCTTGCTTTCATGGAAGGCGAATTTGATGTTTTAGTAGCTACAACTATTATCGAAAGTGGATTAGATGTACCGAATGCCAATACCATTTTTATTAATAATGCCAATAACTTCGGTCTTTCTGATTTGCACCAAATGCGCGGTCGTGTGGGTAGAAGTAATAAAAAAGCGTTCTGTTATTTCATTACGCCACCTTATTCGGCAATGACGGAAGAAGCCAGAAAACGTATTCAGGCCTTGGAACAATTCAGCGAATTAGGAAGTGGTTTTAACATTGCTATGAAAGACTTAGAAATTCGAGGTGCCGGAGATTTATTAGGCGGAGAGCAAAGTGGTTTTATCAATGAAATCGGTTTTGATACCTACCAAAAAATCATGAATGAAGCTATTGATGAATTGAAAGAAAATGAGTTTAAAGATTTATACCAAGAAGAAAATAATATTGAAACCAAAGAATTTGTAAAGGATATTCAAATTGATTCTGATTTTGAATTGTTGTTTCCTGACGAATACATCAATAATATTACCGAGCGTTTGAATTTATACAACGAGTTAAGTACCTTAAAAACCGAAGCTGAACTAGAACGTTTTGAACAGCACTTAATTGACCGTTTTGGTCCGTTGCCTAAACCGGCTTTGGCTCTTTTGAACAGTGTTCGTATTAAGTGGAAAGCAACCGCTATGGGAATTGAACGCTTGATTTTAAAACAAGGCAAAATGGTGGGGTACTTTATCAGCGATCAACAAAGCGATTTTTATCAGAGTAACCGCTTTATGAAGGTTTTACAATTTGCCCAACAAAATGGAAACATCTGTAAAATAAAAGAGAAGCAAACTAAAAATGGTTTGCGTCTGCTTTTGAGCTTTGATCAAGTTAAGAGTATAAGCAAAGCTTTAGAATTGTTGAAAGCGTTTTAAAATTTTTTAGGAGGAACAGAATTTGTCAATATCATTATTGTGAACATGATAAATCCAACCCAATAAAAGCATTTTGCGAACTTTATAAGTTTAGTCTTGTTTTCTAAATAGAATTTTATTGGCTGCCTATTTAGATTATCCGCATTGTGTTTCTTATGGAATTTTTCCGGTCGATTGAATATGTATTCTACAATATATTTATTCCAAAAAAATACAACTATAAAGAGAATCAGAATAGTTAAAAGCTTATTTAAGAATTCCATTTAATTAATTTTTACATTTTCAAAGATAAAAAAAACAAAAAGTCCCGAAATCTTCGGGACTCAATGTTTCTTTGATAAGAAATAAAATTACTGCTATTAACCGAGACAAACTTAACACTTCAAATGTTAATCTTGGTACAGTTTTTCTGTATATTTTGTTAAAATGTGTTTTTTATCATTGAAAAGTAAAAAAAGTCGTTGAAACAAAAAAATTGAATCTACACTTTTACTCCCTTATTAAAGTATAATCGCCAAAAGGAACAGAAAAAGAACGCGCCACAGAGGGTGTTCCGTCTTCTTTATACCCACAATAATTAGTCTCTAATCTGAACTGCACTTTTAATTTTTGAACACCGCCTTCAGCGACAACTCTCATTGTCCAGAATCCCTGAAGACAATCATCATCATTTGCCGGTTCTGTAAAAGACATTCCCAATCGTTTTTCATCAGTACTGCACTCCTCACATACCGGATAACTCGTCTTCCTCATTTGACTTAATGACCACATATTATAAGCATAAGCACTGGTATAATTATTACTTAAATTACTTAATGTATTTGTCTTTTCCACCCCACTTTCTATATACTGGAATTCGCCCACTAAACAATCTTCATAATATTTATTGCTAACATTCATCATTTCTCTTTTCACAAAAGAAACTTTTAGGATAGTGGTTCCTTCCGTATAGCTCCAGGCTCCCACAAACTGATCAAAATAATAATCTACATCTTTATAATAAGCTCCATTTACATCTCCTAGATAAAAATTCGG
>NZ_JBSEFI010000006.1:0-130281 GCF_053570605.1 Flavobacterium sp. U410 | reverse complement strand
GCGTTCGTTTTTATCTTTCTAAATATTCAATCTCACCAGTTTCGTATAATTTTTCAATCAAAGGTTTAAGTTGTTGCCAATTAATTCCTTCTACTTCTTTTTTGTATTTATCAGTTGATTCCATGTAAGCTAAAAGGAACCAAGAATCAATGTGTCCAAATTTTGGTCGATTACTTAATACAACTTCAACTTGTTGTTTATTTTTTTTATTATAAAACCCGCATTCACAACCATGAAAAGCATAATTCCAACGTTTTGAAAGTTCTCCTTTTCTAGGTATCTCTTTGTTATTTCTTGAAATTAACTTTTCATAATCTTGTTCATTTTCAATATCTAGTTGATACTTTTCTCCAAGTTTGTACATCAATACTCTTCCGTCATTTCGATAATCAATTATGGCTTCTTTGACAACCTCAAGTTTAATTTTGATATTTTTCTGTTTGAAGAATTCTAGCCATTTTTTTATCATTTTTTAGGTGTTTTATTTTTATTCAACGGTTTTACTAAAATGACGCACAACTAGTAAATATCACCAAATATATACAACTTTTCTTTAAAAATTATATATAAATAATAAGATCAAAAATAGAGTAAGTTGTTCTCTGTTTCTTACGGAAAACCATAAACTAATAAATTATAGAATGAATAGGTAGTATAAATCACTATATTTGACGGTTTGAAATTTTTTAAAAGATAAAATATGTGTAACCATAGTAAATTTATTACCGAAGCAGTAGAGCTTTCTCGTAATGGTATGAATAATAATGAAGGAGGACCATTCGGAGCTATTATTGTTAAAGATGGAAAAGTTGTAGGAAAAGGAAATAATAGAGTAACATCATCTAATGATCCTACAGCACACGCAGAAGTCGTAGCCATACGTGATGCTTGCAAAAACCTGAATTCTTTTCAACTAGACGATTGTATTTTATACACGTCTTGCGAACCTTGTCCTATGTGTTTAGGAGCTATTTATTGGGCAAGACCCAGTAAGGTTTTTTATGCCAATACTCGCGAAGATGCCGCAGCAATAGGTTTTGATGACGATTTCATTTATGAAGAAATAAATGTGTCAATGGATGACAGAAAGATACCTTTTGAACAATTAGGAAGAGAAGAAGCGCTTCAAGTGTTTAAAGAATGGCAAAGTAAAAATGATAAATTGGAATATTAATTTTTTTTGACTTAATAATTAATTAAAAGAACACAAAATCGTGTTCTTTTTTATTTATATGATAATTTTTTAGTATTTTGCTATTTCATTGCATTTTATATAAAAGGTATATATAAAAACACTTTTTTACAATAATTTGAAAATGTATTTTAGAGTATTTTTTAAAAAATGTTTAAAAAAAAGTTTTTTAAAATATGATAAGTAAAAAAAATACAATAAAAAATTATGATATATATTTTTGTATATTCTGCTAAATTAGTATATTTATGCAAAATTTATATATATGGATATAGTAGCTTGCCCAAAGTGTCAAAGTGACAAGATCGTAAAAAGCGGAATCATTAAAGATAGACAACGTTATTTGTGTAAATCATGCAACTATTATTTTACAGTAAATAAAATCGGTAAAAAAATAGATGACTACTATGTTACCAAGGCTTTACAGTTATATTTGGAAGGTTTGAGTTATCGCGAAATTGAACGAATTATCGGCGTTTCTCATGTTTCTATCAGCAACTGGGTAAAAGAGTTTAAAATCAAAAAACCACCCCATCCGAATTACCATCCGAGCTATAAAATTTTTAAGCATAACGAATTGGTAGAGTATTTAAAAAATAAAGATCAATTATCGGGGGCAGGCATGATTATTACTGAGTTGGGAGATAAATTTATGTTGATAAAATGGGAACGTTTTAAAGACTAACTATAAGCTTTTTACAAAAATATACATCTTTTTTTCTAGAATTAACATAATTTTTGAATTTGGTCTTGCAAAAATCAAATAAAACCAAAGTCAACAATTATGAAAAAATTAATTCTAGCAGCCGGTTTACTATTTTCGGCTTTAACATTTGCTCAAGGTGCTCCGGATTATGCAGGAGGACTAAAAGTTAATATCAATGAAGATGGCTCTAAATATTTCCGTATTATTTCGTGGGCTCAAGTTTGGGCTCAATATAACGGAGATAAACCTTTAGATGCTAATGGGAATGAACAATCAGAAATTGATTTCAGCGTTCGTAGAGCAAGGGTTCTACTGTACTCCCAAATTAGCCCTAAATTCTTAATCGTTACTCATTTTGGATTGAACAGTCTTAACGGAAACAATATGAGTCCGACAGGAACAGGGGATAATTCACAACTCTTCATGCATGATGCTTATGTACAATACAACCTAGGAACAACAAATAAGCATGCAATTGGTGGAGGTTTGCACTATTGGAACGGAATTTCTCGTATGAATAACAGTAGTACACTTAACATCCTAACTTTAGATAATTTTCGTCAAGGTTGGGCTACTCTAGGGTTAGCAGATCAGTTTGCACGTCCGGTTGGGGTGTTTGCCAAAGGTGCTTTTGGAAAATTACAATATCGTGTATCAATCAATGATGCTTTGACGAATAACTTGGCAGTAGGAGATGTTTCAACAGCAACGGCCCCAGTAGCTGGAGATCCAGTTACTTATGAAGGAAGAAAATGGTTAGGGGGTAAAAAAGCAGGAAAAACATTTTCAGGATATTTCGATTATAACTTCTTAGATCAGGAAAGCCAATTCTTGCCTTATAAAGTAGGGACTTATCTGGGAGATAAAAAAGTATTTAACGTAGGGGCAGGTTTCTTTTCTCATCCAAATGGTTCAGTAGTAGCAGATGTTAATGGAAACCTAAGCGGTGAAAATGTTAGCATTTTTGCAGTAGACGCTTTTTACGATGCTCCAATAGGTAAAGGAAGCGCTATTACAGCGTATGCGATGTACCAAAACTCTGACTATGGTAAAGATTTCCGTTTAGGAACAACGTATGAAACAGGTTCTATTTTATACGGACATGTTGGGTACGTGATTCCAACTGAAAAAGAAACAAAATTACAACCGTATGTTTCTTTTGCCAATCGTCAAATAGATGCTTTAGATGATAATGCAACACAATTTGGTATCGGAGCAAATCTTTTCTTGAAAGGACATCATTCTAAATTAACCTTAGAATATCAAAACTTAAAATATGCATCAGCAGATGCTGTTGGAACGGTGACATTACAAGCAATGATCTATCTATAAAATCAAATAAATAAAAAACAATCAAAAATTATGAGTAGTCAAGAAAAAGCAACAGCTTATTGGAAGGAAAACCTTCGTTACCTTCTGATTTTATTAAGCATTTGGTTTGCTGTATCGTATGGTGCAGGAATTATTTTTAAAGATGCTTTAAACAATGTAAAATTGGGAGGTTTTCCATTAGGATTCTGGTTTGCCCAGCAAGGTTCCATTTATGTGTTTGTTATCCTGATTTTCGTTTATGTTCGATTGATGAACAAATTGGATAAAAAATACGGTTACGACGAATAAACAAATCAATCAAAAAAACTTAAATTTTTAGAAATCATGGATGTACAACTTTGGACATATATAATCGTAGGTATCACATTTGCTATCTACATCGGAATTGCAATTTGGAGCAGAGCAGGTTCTACAAAAGAATTTTATGTTGCAGGAGGAGGAGTTTCTCCTTTAGCCAATGGTATGGCAACTGCGGCTGACTGGATGAGTGCGGCGTCATTTATTTCAATGGCGGGTATTATTTCTTTCGCAGGATATGATGGAGCCGTTTACTTAATGGGATGGACCGGTGGTTATGTGCTTTTAGCATTATTATTAGCTCCTTATCTTAGAAAATTTGGAAAGTTCACTGTGCCCGATTTTATTGGAGAGCGTTATTATTCTAAAACAGCTCGTTCGGTTGCAGTTATTTGTGCTTTAATTGTTTCATTTACTTACGTTGCAGGACAAATGCGTGGTGTAGGGGTAGTTTTCTCTAGATTCTTGGAAGTAGATATCAATACAGGGGTAATTATCGGTATGATTATAGTATTGTTCTACGCTGTTTTAGGAGGTATGAAAGGAATTACCTATACGCAGGTAGCACAATACTGTGTATTAATTTTTGCTTTCATGGTTCCTGCAATATTTATCTCTATCCAAATGACAGGCAATCCAATTCCTCAATTAGGAATGGGAGGTACGGTAGCAGGTAGTGATACGTATTTATTAGATAAATTGAATGGTTTATCAACGGAACTAGGCTTTGCGGAATATACAGACGGTTCTAAATCATTAGTAGATGTATTTGCTATTACTTTAGCTTTAATGGTAGGTACTGCAGGTTTACCTCACGTAATTGTACGTTTCTTTACCGTTAAAAAAGTGAAAGATGCACGTATTTCAGCAGGATGGGCTTTATTATTGATCGCTATTTTATATACAACAGCACCGGCAGTTTCTGTATTTGCTAAAACCAATTTAATAGAAACGGTAAATGATAAAAACTATGCTGATATGCCACAATGGTTTACCAACTGGGAAAAAACTGGTTTGTTGAAATATGAAGATAAAAACGGTGACGGTAAAATCCAATACTATAATGATAAATCTAAAAACGAAGCTTTCTTAGCTGCAGCAGAAGCAAAAGGCTTAAAAGGAAGTGAATTGACTATTGATAATGATATTATGGTGTTAGCTAATCCTGAAATTGCTAAGTTACCTAGTTGGGTAATTGCTTTAGTAGCAGCAGGAGCTTTAGCAGCAGCTTTATCTACAGCAGCAGGTTTATTATTAGTGATTTCAGCTTCTGTTTCTCACGATTTAATCAAAAAAATGATCAACCCTAATATTTCTGAAAAAGGAGAATTATGGGCAGCTCGTGGTGCGGCTACTGTAGCAGTTGTAATTGCCGGTTATTTTGGAATCAACCCTCCGGGATTTGTGGCAGCGGTAGTAGCTTTAGCATTTGGTTTAGCAGCAGCTTCATTCTTCCCTGCAATTATTTTGGGTATTTTCCATAAGAAAATGAACAAAGAAGGAGCCGTTTCTGGTATGATTGTGGGTATGTTATTAATGCTTTATTACATGTTGAAATTCAAATTCGGAATGTTTGACGGTGGTAAAGATGCAGTTGCAGGATTAAAAGATTCTTGGTGGTTCGGAATTTCACCGGAAGGTTTTGGTACTATTGCAATGATTGTAAACTTTATAGTTGCTCTTGTAGTGAGTAAATTTACTCCGGAAACACCTGCAGATGTTCAGGATATTGTAGAGCACATCCGTATTCCTTCGGGAGCCGGTGAAGCACACGCACATTAATATAAAAAAGTAATCATTTAGAAATAATCTCTGTAATTTTGTTACAGAGATTATTCTAATTTTAAATAATAATAGTAATTTAGTGGAGTTTTTGTGAAATATGAAAAAAAGACACCAACAAAAATTAGTTGTTTTATCTTTATCGTTATTACTGGCTTTAAACCTTCCTCTGTTACTGCTTTTTGATAAGGCGCAAGTTTTTTTTGGCTTGCCGCTGATTTATGGCTATCTTTTTACAATTTGGTTTTTAGCCATTCTTATTTCCATTGTTATTGTAAATCGTTATTATGAGTAGTATAGGGCTTATAGCAATTTTACTGTTCTATTTAGCTTTTCTTTTTTTTATTGCTCATTGGGCCGAAAAAAAAGACAATGCAAAATGGACTAATAATGCTTATGTATATTCTCTTTCATTAGCGGTTTATTGTACAGCTTGGACATATTATGGAAGTGTAGGAGTAGCGGCGAATTCAGGTTTAAATTATCTTCCTATTTATTTTGGCCCTGTGATTGTTATTCCGGCATGGATTATTATCATGCGAAGAATGATTAGAATTTCACGAGTAAATAATGTTTCCAGTATTGCAGACTTTATTTCACTTCGTTACGGAAACAGTCGTTTTTTGGGTGCTATTGTAACTGTTGTTTCACTGGCTGCTATTTTGCCTTATATTGCATTACAATTAAAAGCTATTTCTGAAACCTTTCATATTGTTACTCGTGTACCTCAAAATTCTTTAATCTTTTTTGATACCACAACTTATGTAGCGGTTGCGTTAGCGTTATTTGCCTCTTATTACGGAACGCGTTATGTAGATGCTTCCGAAAAAAGAAAAGGAATCATCACTGCTGTGGCCATGGAAAGTGTATTGAAACTGGTTTTCTTTTTTATCGTTGGAATTTATGTAACCTATTTTGTGTTTGATGGTTTTGATGATGTTTACAGTAAAGCAACTGTTTTAAAAGATTTTGAAAAGAAAAATACAATAGGGGGAATTGAACAAGCTATTAATTGGTTCTTTTTATGTATGGTTTCTCTTTTTGCAATTTTTTTGTTACCAAGACAATTTCATGTTTCTGTGGTTGAAAACAATCGGGAAAGACATATAAAAACAGCTATTTGGTTGTTTCCTTTGTATCTTTTAGCGTTCAATTTATTTGTATTTCCGATAGCTTGGGGAGGAAATGTTTTATTTGAAGGAAAAGAAGTAAACGCCGATACCTATTCATTATTAATTCCACAGATCAACGGAAATAATTTTTTAACAACACTGGTATTTTTAGGCGGATTTTCAGCAGCCATTTCTATGATTGTGGTTTCTAGTATTAGTTTGTCAACCATGTTGAGTAACAACTTGTTGATTCCATATACATTTCTTAGGAAATTAAAGGATACAGATCAGACTATCAATAATAAAACCATTGTAAACATTCGAAAAATCGGAATTTTTTCGTTAATCATTTTTTCATATTTCATTTACCGATTCTTCGTTCTGGATTATAATTTGGTTTCTATTGGTTTAGTTTCGTTTGTTATTATTGCACAATTAGCACCTGCTTTTTTTGGAGCTTTATTTTGGAGAAGAGGTTCAAGATTAGGAGCAATCTGGGGAATTATTATAGGCTTTTTAATTTGTTTGTACACTTTATTGCTACCTTATGCTTTTGGAATTACCAATCATGAAAATTCTTTTTTATTACATGGTCCCAATGGTATAGAACTATTAAAACCATTTGCCTTATTTGGTTTGGATTATTTGAATCCTGTTCCGCATGCTTTCTTCTGGAGTATGTTGTTCAATACCATGATTTATTTTGCAGTTTCAGTGAGTTTTAAGGGGAATTACCGCGAACGAAATTATGCCGAAATGTATATTGATATCGATAAATACAGTACCAATCACGAAACGGCTTTTGTATGGAAAGGAACAGCATATACAAGTGATATTGAAAAGGTTTTAATTAAATTTTTAGGAGAAGAACGAACCAAAAGAGCACTTAATATTTTTAATGTAAAATATAATGTCGACCAAAATCAGGAGCTGGCAGATGCCCGCTTGGTAAAGTTTGCCGAAAATTTATTGACAGGTCACATCGGAACCGCTTCAGCAAGAATTTTGATTTCGAGTGTGGTGAAAGAAGAAAAAGTAACGCTTCCCGAAGTTTTAAAGATTTTGGAAGAATCCAATGAAAATATTATCATCAATAAAAAATTGATAGAAACCTCAACCGAGTTGAAAAAAATTACACATCAGTTGCAGTTGGCCAATCAAACTTTGGTGAAAAAAGACAAGCAAAAAGACGAGTTTTTGGATACGGTAACACATGAATTAAGAACGCCTATAACAGCAATTAGAGCAGCAAGCGAAATTTTAATTGATGATGACGAAGTACCTGATGAAATGCGTCGTCAGTTTTTACAAAATATCATCTCTGAATCCGATCGATTAAATCGTTTGATTGATAAAATCTTGGATTTAGAAAAATTTGAAACGGGAAAACAGCGAATCAATCCGTCCTTTAATGATATGGTAGAAACCATTTCAAAAACAATAGAACCATTACAACAACTCATTAAGAATAAAGGAATAACCATTTATTTCGAGAATAATAAATCGATAAAAGCTATTTACGACGAAGATAGAATTATTCAGGTATTGACAAATTTGCTTTCCAATGCCATAAAATTCTGTCCAGATGCCGACGGATTGATAACGATAGCTATTGCTGCTAAAAATGAATTTTGGGAAATTTCAGTAATGGATAATGGAAAAGGAATTAACCCAATTGATTTCGAAAATATATTTGATAAATTCTATCAATCTGATAATCAAAATATTAAAAAACCTGTTGGCAGCGGCTTAGGATTAGCCATTTGCAAACAGATTGTTGAATTACATCACGGGAAAATTTGGGCACAAAATAATAATGGAGCAGGCGCTTGTTTCATTTTTACGTTACCAAAATAAGTGATACTTTTAGACACAATTGTAATTGAAGAAATGAAGAAAAAAATTTTAATAGTAGACGACGAACCTAACATCATCATGTCACTAGAATATACCTTTAAGAAAAACAATTTTGAGGTATTTATAGCTCGTGACGGTCAGGAAGCATTGGATATTTTAGAAACTAAAGTACCTAATATAATTATTCTTGATGTGATGATGCCTAATGTTGATGGTTATGCTACTTTGGAAGCTATAAAAAAAGATCAAAAATTAGCAGAATGTAAAGTAATATTCTTATCTGCAAAAAATAAAGAATCAGATATTCAAAAGGGATTAGACTTAGGAGCCAATGCCTATATGACCAAACCCTTTTCACTAAAAAAACTGATTGATAAAGTAAACGACTTACTCGAATAATTAATTATATAATTACAACTACTACTACAAATGAATTATTTAGATTTTTACAAAAGGAGCATTGATGATCCCGAAGCTTTTTGGAAAGAACAATCCAAAAAGTTAGAATGGTACACCAATCCGCAAACGATTTTATCGGAAAATGAGAAAGGGTATCCAACGTGGTTTGTGGATGGTGAATTGAATTTATGTTACTTGGCTATTGATAAGCATATTCAAGATGGTTATGGCGAGCAAACGGCGATTATTTATGATTCTCCGGTTACCCAAACTGTTAAGAAGTATACTTTTAACGAAGTAAAAGAACAAGTAGCTAAATTAGCCGGCGGATTGACTTCTTTGGGAATTAAAACAGGAAACACAGCTGTTATTTACATGCCAATGATTCCTGAAGCACTTTTTGCCATGCTGGCGTGTGCTCGTTTAGGAGTAACGCATTCGGTGGTTTTCGGAGGATTTGCACCACATGAATTAGCTATTCGTATTGATGATTGTAAACCAAAAGTAATTTTAACGGCTTCTTCAGGTATTGAAGTAGATCGATTAATTGCTTACAAACCTTTAGTAGACGAGGCTTTAGAATTGTCTGAACACAAACCTAAAAAAGTGGTTATTTTAAACCGTAAATTAGGAGCAAGAGTCCCTTTTAAAAAACGAGATGTAGATTGGGAAGCTTTAGTTTATGGTTCAGAAGAAGCACCTTGTGTTCCTGTTAAAGCAGATCACCCGTCTTATATTTTATATACTTCAGGAACAACGGGAAAACCTAAAGGAATTGTTCGTGATACCGGTGGATATGCTACAGCTTTGCGTTTTTCAATGGAATACATTTACGGAGTAAAACAAGACGAAGTTTTTTGGGCAGCTTCCGATGTGGGTTGGGTTGTTGGTCATAGTTATATTGTGTATGGTCCTTTGTTGAACCGAAATACGACTATTGTTTTTGAAGGAAAACCAGTAAAAACGCCTGATGCTTCTACATTTTGGCGTGTTATTGCAGAGCATAGAGTAGGTGTGATGTTTACTGCTCCAACGGCAATTAGAGCAATTAAAAAAGAAGATCCAAACGGAGAGTTCATCAAGCAATACGATTTATCGTGCTTACGAACTCAATTTTTAGCGGGCGAACGTTGTGATGTAGCCACTTTAGAATGGTATCAGGAACATATTCCAATTCCTGCAATTGATCACTGGTGGCAAACAGAATCGGGGTGGCCAATGATTGCTAATTTAATAGGGGTAGAATATTTACCGATTAAACCGGGTTCTGCCGGAAAAGCGGTAAATGGTTATGATATTCGTGTTTTTAATGAAAACGGTGAAGAATTAGGTCCGAATGAAGAAGGTTATGTGGTAATCAAATTGCCTTTGCCTCCGGGAACTTTAATGGATTTATGGAAAGACCATATTCGTTTTAGAGCGGGCTATTTAGATAAATTTCCAGGATATTATTTTTCAGGAGATGGCGGTTACAAAGATGAAGATGGATACATTTATATTACCGGTAGGGTAGATGATGTTATCAATGTCGCCGGTCACCGTTTGTCTACTGCTGAAATGGAAGAAATTGTCGCTTCTCATCATGCGGTTGCAGAATGTGCAGTTGTGGGTATTAATGATGATTTAAAAGGGCAGATTCCTTTGGCATTAGTGGTAACCAAAGCAGGAGAAGCAGTCGAACATTTTCAACTAGAATACGAAGTTGTTCAATTGGTAAGGGAAAAAATTGGTGCAGTAGCCAGTTTGCGTAAAGTAGTCGTAGTTCAACGTTTACCTAAAACACGTTCGGGTAAAATTTTGAGAAAGCTTTTGCGTAATATCGCAGATGGAGTAGAGTTTCAAATTCCTTCTACCATTGACGATCCATTAATCATTGATGAAGTAAAGGAAGAATTCTTACATCATAAAATAGGAGTTTTTAAATAATTCCTAAATCTTTAAGGCTAAAAAATAGATTATCAGATATTTTTTAGCCTTATTTTTTTGTATTCATTTTTTTTAGCATAAAAGCTATACTTATTTAGCAAATAAAAATATTTTTAAAGAAATAATTAGTTATATTTACAATGATTTTCAGACTGATAAAAAATACAGCAATAAAATACATTAAATAAATAAAAAACAATCAAAAAAATGAGTTACTATAAAATTACAGATTTAGAAAACTACTTTAAAATGTATAAAAAATCTGTACGTGAACCTAGAAAATTTTGGGATCGCATAGCAGATGAAAACTTTACCTGGTATCAAAAGTGGGATAAGGTTTTCGAATTTGATATGGAAGAAGCTCAATTCAAATGGTTTTTAGGCGCTAAAGTAAACATTACTAAAAATTGTATTGACCGCCACTTAAACAAAAGAGGAGATAAAACAGCTATCATTTTTGAACCTAATAATCCAGATGAGGAAGCTCAGCATATTTCATATAATGAATTGTATGCCAATGTTTCAAGATGGGCTAATGTATTACAGGAACAAGGAATTAAAAAAGGAGATAGAGTTTGTATTTATTTGCCAATGATTCCTGAATTAGCGTATGCTGTTTTAGCTTGTGCTCGTATTGGAGCAGTCCATTCAGTGGTTTTTGCAGGATTTTCAGCTTCTGCCGTTTCTGCTCGTATTAATGATTGTGAAGCAAAAATGGTAATTACTTCTGATGGAGGTTTCCGTGGTAACAAAACAATTAACTTAAAAGGTATTGTTGATGAAGCATTAGAAAAAACACTTTGTGTTCAATCTGTTTTAGTGGTTAAAAGAACTAACGAAGCAGTAACAATGAAAGAAGGTAGAGACTTTTGGGTTCAACCTCTTTTAGACGAAGCTTTAGCTAATCACGTTGCTGTAATTATGGATGCTGAAGATCCGTTGTTCATTCTTTATACTTCTGGTTCTACAGGTAAACCAAAAGGAATGTTACATACAACAGGAGGTTACATGGTTTACACAGCTTATACTTTTAAAAATGTATTTAGTTACGAAGAAGAAGATGTGTATTGGTGTACAGCTGATATCGGATGGATTACCGGTCACTCTTATATTTTATACGGACCGCTTTTAAACGGTGCTACAACTATTATTTTTGAAGGAGTTCCTTCTTATCCTGATTTTAGCCGTTTTTGGCAGGTAATTGAAAAACATAAAGTAAATCAATTCTATACAGCACCTACAGCTATTCGTTCTTTAGCAAAAGAAAGTGTTGATTATGTTCAAAAATATTCTCTGAATTCATTAAAAGTAATTGGTTCTGTGGGTGAGCCTATTAATGAAGAAGCATGGCACTGGTACAACGATCACGTAGGAAGTAAGCGTTGTCCTTTAGTAGATACTTGGTGGCAAACCGAAACAGGAGGAATTATGATCTGTCCGGTTCCTTTTGTAACACCAACAAAACCTACGTATGCTTCTTTACCGCTTCCGGGAATTCAACCGGTGTTAATGGATGAATTACGCAACGAAATTGAAGGAAATCAAGTAACAGGAAGTTTGTGTATTAAATTCCCTTGGCCGTCAATGGCCAGAACTATTTGGGGAGATCATCAACGTTATAAAGAAACGTATTTCTCAGCCTATCCAGGTAAATATTTTACAGGAGACGGTGCTTTACGTGATGAAGTAGGATACTATAGAATTACAGGTAGAGTAGATGACGTAATTATTGTTTCCGGACATAATTTAGGAACTGCTCCTATTGAAGATGCCATTAACGAACATCCGGCAGTTGCAGAAAGTGCTATCGTAGGATTCCCTCACGATATCAAAGGAAATGCATTGTATGGTTATGTAATCTTAAAAGAAACCGGAGAAAGTCGTAATCAAGACAACTTGAGAAAAGAGATCAACCAAATAATTTCTGAACAAGTTGGTCCAATTGCAAAATTAGATAAAATTCAGTTTGTAAGCGGATTACCAAAAACACGTTCAGGGAAAATCATGAGACGTATTTTACGTAAGATTGCAGAAGGCGATTTCAGCAACTTCGGAGATACATCAACATTATTAAACCCGGAAATTGTTAATGAAATTAAAGACGGAAAATTATAATTATTAATTCCCTATAGTTAAATAATTTTTTAAAAGAGCTCTGAGTAAAATCAGAGCTTTTTTGTAATACAGCGTTAAAAAAAGGCTCCGAGTATTATATCTTATCTTTTTCTCTTATTTTTGAATTCTACCTATCGAATTTTTATGAAAAAAATATTTATTCTGGTATTGAGCATCATGATACTATCTTCTTTATCTGTTGAAGCTCAATCCAAAAAGAAAAGAAAGCAACTTGAAGCAGCAGCAAAGGCCAAAGCTTTAAAAGAAAAAGCAGAGAAAGAGAAAGAACAAAAAATAAAACCTTACGATAAAGTGATTACTAAAGAAGCTTTATCAGATAAAGGTTTATTTACAACTCACAAAATAAAAGATTCGTATTATTTTGAAATTCCTAATGAGCTTTTAGATAAAGAAATGCTTTTAGTAAGTAGAATTGCTAAACTTCCTTCAAACTTAGGTGGTGGTTACATCAATGCAGGTTCATCGGCAAATGAACAACTAATTGTTTGGCAACGTTTTCAAGATAAAATTTTAATAAAAGTAAAATCATACAGTGCTGTTGCCAATGATAGTTTACCAATTAGCATTTCGGTTAAAGCTAATAATTATGAACCAACGCTTTATGCATTTGATATCAAGGCATTCTCCAAAGATTCTTCAGCTGTTGTAATTGATGTAACGAAGTTTTACAGTTCTGATATTAAGGCTATGAGCGGCTTAAACAATAAAATACGAACAGACAATAAAGTTAAAAATTTAGATGCATCCAGAAGTTTTATCACTTCTGTGAAGTCATTTCCTCAAAATATAGAAGTAATACAAGATTTTACCTATTCAGCTTCTAGTCCAAGTGTGTTGCCTGATACAGAAACCATTAGCATACAAATGAATCAATCAATGATTTTGTTGCCCGAAGAACCTATGAAAACACGTTTATTCGATAGAAGAGTAGGTTGGTTCAATCTCAATCATTACGATTACGGAAGCGAAGCTTTAAAATCGGATCGAAAAACATTCATCAGAAGATGGCGATTAATTCCCAAAGATATAGAAGCTTACAAACGCGGCGAATTAGTTGAACCTGTAAAGCCAATTGTGTATTATTTGGATCCTGCTACACCCGAAAAATTGAGAAAGTATATCAAAGCCGGTGTAGAAGAATGGCAAAAACCTTTTGAAGCCGCTGGTTTTAAAAATGCAATCATTTGTAAAGAGGCGCCGACTAAAGAAGAAGATCCCGATTTTAGTCCGGAAGACATTCGATATTCGGTAATCCGTTATGTAGCGAGTACCACAAGAAATGCCATGGGACCAAGTGTTTCTGATCCTAGAACCGGAGAAATTATAGAAAGCGACATTATTTGGTATCATAATCATTTGCGTTCTTACAGAAATCGTTATTTATTAGAAACCGGAGCTGCAAATCCGGATGCCAGAACGTTAGAAACAAGTGATGAAGCTATGGGTGAAATGATGCAAATGGTTATTGCGCACGAAGTGGGACACGCTTTGGGGTTACCGCATAATATGGGGGCAAGTTGTGCTTATGATGTAGAAAATTATCGTAAAGCGCCTTTTACAAAAGAGTTTGGAATTTCAGCAAGTATAATGGATTACGCACGTTTCAATTATATTGCCCAACCGGGCGATGAAGGTGTTCGTTTTATTCGCCAAATGGGGCCTTATGATTTTTACGCTATTAATTGGGGGTATCGTTATTTAGCCGATTGTAATTCTGCGGATTGTGAAAAAGAAACTTTAGATCAATGGATTAAAGCTAAAGAAGGTGATGACATGTATCGTTTTGGGAACCAAAGAAGCAGTTTTGACCCGCGTTCTCAAACAGAAGATATCGGGAACAACAGTGTAAAAGCCAGTACGTATGGCATTAAGAATTTGAAATATGTAGCGCAACATTTACCGGAATGGACCAGTGATAAAACCAATAATTATGAAGATCTAGAGGAATTATATGGCGAAATGTTAGCAGTTTGGAGTCGATACATTGGACACGTAGTTACTCATGTTGGCGGAGTTTATGAAGATTATAAAAATCCGGATCAAGAAGGAAATGTTTATGCAACGGTTCCTAAAAAAGACCAAAAACAAGCAATGGATTGGTTACAAGAAAATGCTTTTCAAACGCCAATTTGGTTAGTAGATAAAACAATTTTACAAAATATTGATTACAAAGGATATGTCGATAAAGTAAGTAAAACGCAAGCACGTCAATTGACTAATTTATTAAGTGCTGAACGATTAGGAAGATTATTTGATTCGGCTTTAGTTGATCCTTTAGCATATACTGCCGTAGATTTTTTAGCTGATTTGCGAAAAGGAATTTGGAAAGAAGCTTATAATGGTGGAAATAGTAGTGTATTTAGAAGAAACTTGCAGCGTGCTTATTTGGAACGAATGGATTATTTGCTAAACGATGACTTTAAAAACTTTAGAGATTATGCCGTTTCTCTATCCGATTTGAGAGCTGTGGTAAGAGGAGAATTGGTTCAATTAAAAAGTAAACTGAATGTTGCCAAAAATGCTACTTCTAATACGACTATGAAATACCATTATATTGATTGTATCGATCGAATTGAAAAAGCATTAGAACCCATCAAATAGAGGCTGTCCAAAAAGCGACAGCCTCGTTCTATTCCTCATAGCAATTCCTTTATTTTTTTAATATAGTATCCAAAACTTTTTGCTTATCCAGTTTTTTTGTACAGAAGAACCAGTCTTTACAATCAAGTTCTTCTTTGTCATCCATTCTTTCCTTAGCTACACCGCATGAACCGGCTGTAGGAACAATTACATCGTCTCCCGGTTGCCAATCCGCAGGACAAGCTACCTCAAAGGCATCAGCGGTTTGTAAAGCAAGCAGTGCTCTGTAGATTTCTTCAAAGTTTCTACCGATACTCAACGGATAATATAAAATAGTTCTAATCATTCCTTTTGGATCGATAAAGAAAACGGCTCTTACAGCTTGTGTGTTGCTTTCTCCCGGTTGAATCATTCCGTATTTTTTTCCAACTTCCATAGAAATATCTTCAATCAAAGGAAAAGTTACCTCAATATCTTTCATCCCTTTGTATTCAATTTTTTCTTTAATAGTTCGTAACCATGCGATATGACTATATAAACCGTCAACTGATAAACCAACTAATTCACAATTTGCTTCGTTAAATTGTTTTTCCATATTGGCAAATGTCATAAACTCAGAGGTACATACTGGAGTAAAATCTGCGGGATGACTAAAGAAAATTACCCATTTCCCTTCATAATCTTTCGGGAAATTAATAGTTCCTTGTGTTGTTTTTGCAATGAATTCCGGAGCTTTTTCTCCAATTCTAGGCATAAATGTTACTTGTTCTTCCATGATAATTATAATTTTTGTTTAATAATTAATTTTATAGTGCAAATATCCTGTCAATAAATAAGAGTGTTTGTCATGGAAGTATTTGTGTATTAAATATTTTTATTGTAAGTTAACTAATTATAGATAATTCCTATTTTAATATTGTAATTTTCTATTTTACAGATGCTTTTGTAACAAGAGTTACTTCAAAAGTAGAGTTAGCATCATACTTTTGGTAAAAACTAAAGAAATGAAAAAAATAATGTGGTTTGTCATCGCTTTTTTGATAATAGCCTGTAATAATAAGAAGACAGAGTATAAGGAAAAGGAAACAACTGGAGATGCTGTTAATTTAGTTTCATTTGATCCAAAAGAAGCCAAGGAACTCATGGAAAAGCATTGTTATTTATGCCATAATCCTACTGCAGCAGAACAAGAAGGTAGAATCGCTCCGCCTATGGTTGCCATAAAAGCACGTTATATTGATATGCAAGGCTATACTAAAGAAGAATTTATTAAAGCTATTTCTGAATTTGTAAGTAATCCAACGGAAGAGAAAGCCTTAATGAACGGAGCAGTTAAACGTTTTCAAGTGATGCCAAAACAAGCTTTTCCTGAAGGTAGCATTGCCAAAATAGCGGAGTTCATGTATGATTATCAAATTGAAGAGCCAAATTGGTTTGTAAGACATTGGCAGGGTCATGGAAATGAAAATTGGAAGCAAAGTGGTAAAATATTTCAAGTAGAAGCAAAAGAAAAGACACATGCCGATATTGGTCTGGAATATGCTTTGGGAACCAAAAAAGTTTTAGGTAAAAATCTTATGGGAACCATACAAAAAGAAGGAACCGAAGCGGCTTTAAAATTCTGTAATGTAAGTGCTATTCCGTTGACGGATAGTATGTCGCTTCATTATAATGCAAAAATTAAAAGAGTTTCTGATAAAAATAGAAATCCTAATAACAAAGCAAATGCAGAAGAATTAGAATATATAGAGCAATTCAAAAAAGATTTGATGGCTCAAAAAGAAATTCAGCCTATAGTTGTAGAAGAAACTGAAAAGGTTCACTTTTATTATCCGATAGAAACCAATACGATGTGTCTGCAATGTCATGGAAAACAGGAAAATATAAAACCGGAAGTTTTGAAAAAGATTGAAATTTTGTATCCGAATGATTTAGCAGTTGGTTACAATGAAAATGAAGTAAGAGGAATTTGGAGTATTACATTTGATAAAAAATGATATGGAAGCTATTAAAATAAAAGAAGTTTGTCCTACGAGTACATTAGAATTAATAAATAGAGGTTATTTAATTTTAGATATTCGTGAAGAAGATGAATTTTTAGAGTGTAGTTTTGATGTGCCGAGAATTATAAATATTCCGCTAAGTCAACTTGAAAAGCGAATACATGAAATTCCAACAGATAAAAAAGTAATTGTAACTTGTTTAACAGGTCAAAGAAGTTATTTGGTAGTCCAGTTTTTATATGAAAAAGGATTTACCAATTTACTGAATATGAAAAAAGGACTTGAAAAATGGATTCAAAAAGGATTTCCATATAAAGGTCAAATTGTAATTGAAGAAAAATCGTGTTGTAGCGGACATTCACATTGTAAATAAAATGAAAAAGAAAACATATTTCATTACAGGAATCGGTGTAATTATGGGTTGTATTGCCGGTTATGCCTATTATCATTATGTAGGTTGTGCATCAGGAACGTGTGCTATAACATCTAAGCCTTTAAATAGTACATTATACGGAGGTTTAATGGGCGGATTATTGTTTAATATGTTTGTGACTTCACCTAAAAAAAATGATAAAGAATGAAAGAATTTTGGAATAATCGGTATGCCGAAGCTGATTTTGCGTACGGCGCTGAACCTAATGAATTTCTAAAGAAACATCTTGATTTTTTGCCCAAAGGTAAAATTTTGTTTCCGGCAGAAGGAGAGGGAAGAAACGCTGTTTTTACAGCTCAAAATAGTCGAGAAGTTTACGCTTTTGATATGAGCGAAGAAGGAAAGAAAAAAGCATTAGAATTGGCAGAAACCAAAAATGTTTCATTGCAATATGAAGTTTGTAGCGCAATGGAAATGCCTTATGAGTCCGATAGGTTTGATGCTTTAGTACTTATTTTTGCTCATTTTCCAAAGTCTATTCGTAAGGAAGTACATAAAAAAATACTGTCTTTGTTAAAACCCGGTGGAAAAATCATTTTTGAAGCTTTTAGCAAAGAACAATTGAAGTATCAATCCGGAGGACCAAAAGATTTTGAAATGTTGTTTTCTGAAGAAGAAATAAAAGATGAATTTGAAAGTGTTCATTTTGAAAACTTTGAAAAGATAATAATCAACTTAAATGAAGGAAAATACCATCAGGGAGAAGGTTCCGTTATTCGTTTTTTGGGAATAAAAAAAGGATAAAGCTTTTACAGCTTAATATAGGTCTTTCGTAAACTCAAATGCTATGTTCACCATAATTAGCAAATATTAGCATTCTTACTTGTTTTAAATTCGAAAAAAATAAGTGATAATACTAAATAATTATATATGATACTAAGTGTTTTTTTGGGAATTTTAAATTCTTTAGATTTTGATTTGTTGTCACATTTTCCTTATGTTGAAGGGGAATTGGGAGAAGAGTTAGCTAAAAAAATTATAAAGAAAAGAGAAGAACAATTGTTTACAAGTGAAGTAATGGTATTAGATTTCTTTGGAATAGAAGAAGAAAGTTGGCAATTGTGGAAAGACAGATTAGATATAAATGAAAAATCAGAGAATTATCTGAAATCTCACAATTTATTTATTTTTAAAGGAGAGCCATCTATTCCGGAAGAATATTCAGAGACTGTTTACTTTAAAGAAGTAGCCTTTAAAGAAGAATTAATAATCACTGATAGCGGCGAGATTGTAAAACCTGTCTCAGACGTAAAAAAGTATGAATTATTTTATTCAAAAGAGTTAGATAAACAAGCTTTGGTTGAAAGTTTAGAAAGTCAAGAAAACTTTATTGATACAGTTGAAGATGAAATTTTTGCTATACAATTAAGAAATAATTTCTTTATTGCGGCAGGAAGTGTGGTGATTTTTTCAAGAAGTATAGGAATAGCAAATAAATGTAGAGTTGTATATGAAGTGAATAATGCTCATTATTTAGTAAATACTAATCAGCAAAATTGGCCTTGTTTAAATAAAAGTGTTGTTTTTGAAACACGATATTTTAATGATCCTTTTATTTTAAGCTTTGATAGCGCTCTAAATAAAGTCAAAACTGTAAGTAGCAATCAACAAATAACAATAAATGAGCTATTTGATGTCAATGGGATTTTCAGCCCTCCTAATTGGGCTGGACAAGGTGTCTATAAGCATTTCAATATGATGAATTGGGTACAGTCACAATTACCGGAATCTGACCCAAGGCAATTTATAAAAGGTAGACCTGATTTTGATGAACTTGGAGCCATGTATGCTTTGCCGGGATCCGGCAATAATCAAGAATTCTGGAATCCGGATTATGAGTTCAGATTTGTTCAACTTTTGGATGATGTTCTTATTGAAGTAAAATCTAATCAAACTACCGGATCTCAAAGACGATTTCTATCCCTTCAAAACGGAAATTTAACGACGGTTGACAAATTGATAAGTCAAGTTCAAATTGAAGATCAATTCCGTATCCATGTTATTCATGGTTTATGGAAAGACAGACGAAGTGTAACTACAAAAATTATCATTGAAAATTATTACTATCAAAAATTTGTAGTATTATCAGAAAACCAGTTAAATATAAAAGAAGAATTGAGTACTTTTGAATACCTGTTTCCGCAAACAGAACCCCTTCCGATACATCCCGATATGCTATTTGATGTAGAAGATGGATGGGGAGGAACAATAGACGATATTGTATTAAAATCAAATGAAGGAAAATACTTGTCAAATTGGAATAATCTGATGATCGCAGATAAAAATGTACCTCTTCCAGAATGTCAATTGAGAATAATCCGTCCTTAATTTTTTAATTTAAAAAAGTTTTCGGATTTGAACAGGATGAAGATGCTTAATAAGCTTTACCAATTAATCTTCAAGTCCGAAAACATATTCCAATTTAAATATACATGATTTAGAAACAAATAAAAATTATTTTAGGTTAGTAATCAGAATTCTTAAGAAATCAGTCATACCGTTGAACGTAAATGGATTACTTAAAAATATTTTAGAAAGGTGACAAAAGTCACCTAACGTTTTTTTATGATACCGTAATTTAGCTTATATGAAAAATATAGATTGGAAAAAAATGCTCCTTTCGAACTAGTATATAATGAGGATAGTTCGTTTAGTTTTGGCACTTGGAATCAGTTTTCACGCCTATAAAAGCGGAGAAAGTTTCTTTTATTTGTTTGCATTATATTTTTTAATACAAACTGTTTTTGATTTCGGTTGCCAATCGGGGAGTTGTTCCATAAAACCAAAAGATTAAATTATGGAAAATACATTACGAACCATTATTGAAGATGAAAAACCGGCTTTGATTGAGTTTATCAATGCTAATTGTGGTCCTTGTGAAATGATGACGCCTGCTTTACAACAAGTTAAAAATACAGTAGGAAAGAGAATTAATGTACATATTGTTCCGGTTTCGGATGTTGAAAAAGTAACCCAAGAATATCATATTGAAGTTGTTCCTACAACGGTGTTGTTTCATAAGGGAGAAGTTTTATGGCAATCATCAGAAGTATTGTCCAAGCAAGAGATTATTAATATAGTTTTGGATAAAATAGATAGTTGAAGACTAAAATTTACATACTAATATTCTATTTTTTTGCGATTACCCTTTTGCCTTCGGTGCGAGCATTAAGGCTTCAGTATGGTTCAAAATTAGAACAAAAATGCAATCACGAAGAGACTTGTGAAATGGGTAAATTAGTTGCCGATTTAAATTTTAGTGCCGTGCAGTTTGTGAAAGAAATGACAATTGTTCCGAAAGAATATTTTGTTTCAGAATATTCTCAAGAACAACAACAATTTTTTTATGTTCTTTTTGTAAAATCACCTTTAGAAAATTCCATTTGGCGTCCGCCAAAGAATGCATTGTAATTCCGCTTTAAAATCTTTTTAAATTAAATTACAATAACATGAAAAAAATATATATTCTAATAGTGCTGTTTTTTATGCAAATAGCACTAGCTCAAAGCACTTTTCCTTATGATATCGTTTTAACACCAGTGACAGTAACCGGATTACCAGGACTACATTCGTATGCTTTTGCTCAAAACAACGGAAAATGGTTAATTATTGGTGGGCGAAAAGATGGAATTCACGCGCGCCAACCTTTTAATGCTTTTCCGGAAAGCGAAAATAATACCGATATTTATGTAGTAGATATTGCTACAAATCAGTTTTGGAGTGCTTCTGTAAATGTTTTACCAACCGGTTTAAAAGAGCAATTACAGTCTACCAATATGAATTTTTATCAAGATGATGATACTTTATATATCATTGGTGGTTATGCTTTTTCGGTTTCTGCAAACGATCATATTACACATGACAAATTAACTGCAATTGATGTACCCAATTTAATTAATGCAATTATTAACGGAACATCAATCTCGTCTTATTTTAAACAAATAGTTAACCCTAATTTCGCAATAACAGGCGGACAATTAGGGAAAATAGGTAATGATTTTTACTTGATAGGAGGCCATCAGTTTGATGGTCGATATAATCCGATGAATAACCCCACTTTTATACAAACGTATTCCAGCTCTATTCGAAAATTCCAAATAGATAATTCGGGAACACAATTGAGTATATCTAATTATAGCATAACGGCAGATGTAACACATTTACATCGTCGCGATTATAATTTGGTACCCCAAGTTTTTTCAAATGGCGAATTAGGATATACAATTTCTTCCGGTGTTTTTCAAATCAGTGCTGATTTACCGTATTTATATCCTGTAGATATTAAAGCAAGTGGATATTTTCCTCAAACACAATTCAATCAATATTTGAGCAACTATCATAGTGGAAGTGTAGGGCTATATAATGCGACTTTAAACGAAATGCACAGTTTGTTTTTTGGTGGCATGAGCCAATATTATTATCAAAACGGAACGTTAATTCAAGATAATACAGTTCCTTTTGTCAAAACAATTAGTAGGGTTTCCAGGTTAGCAGACGGAACTTTAGAAGAATATCAGTTGCCTACTGAAATGCCGGCTTTGAAAGGTTCTGGTGCCGAGTTTATTCCGAATGAAAATTTACCTCATTATAGTAACGAAGTAATCCAATTAGCAAATATTACAGCTAGTGAATTTGTAATCGGACATTTATATGGAGGGATTTTAACGACCTCGGCTTCAGCTTTTACGGATAATCAAACCAACTTAACTTCGGCAGACACTTCTATCTACGAAGTAAAATTAGTCTATAACCCTGCATTATCGGCTCCAAATATTGACGGACATAATCCATTTAGTTTTACTGTTATTCCTAATCCGACCCAAGGAGATACTATTAAATTGACTTTTGAAGCGCCCTACACAGCTCCGTTAGAATACTTAGTGATGTCTATCGATGGTAAAATTATTTCAGATGGTATGATTAGCGATTTTAAAGTAGGCAGTAATACCATGAATTTTAATTTGGAATCACCCAATAATCAGGTAGTTGTATTGACATTGATTTTTGATAATAAGTTTTTCGTTTCCAAAAAAATAATAAAAAAATAATTGGAATTTATCCAAAATACTGGGAATAAGGAACAAGTCTTAAGTGAAATTTTCGTAACTTTTCGCCTATAAAATTTAACGTTTTTTTGTAATGGTTGTTACATTCAAAACCCTGTAAACAACCGAAATTTGCACAAACTTAATTATCATGGAAGAAATGCTTTTTTATGATAGAATGCAATTTGCATTTACTATCACATTTCACTACTTGTTTCCACAATTGACCATGGGCTTGTCTTTGCTCATTGTTTACTTCAAGTGGAAATTTCTCAAAACTGAAAATGAAGGATACAATGATGCAGCCAAATTCTGGATGAGGCTTTTCGCTTTGAATTTTGCGATGGGTGTGGTTACCGGAATTCCCATGGAGTTTCAGTTTGGAACCAATTGGGCAAAGTTCTCCGAATTAACCGGAGGAATTATTGGTCAAACCTTAGCAATGGAAGGTATGTTCTCCTTTTTCTTAGAATCATCCTTTTTAGGTTTGTTTTTATTTGGTGAAAAATTACTAGGACATAAACTTCACTTTTTAACCGGATTTTTAGTTTTCTTAGGTTCGTGGATGAGTGGTTTTTTAATCATTGCAACACATTCCTGGATGCAAAATCCCGTAGGATATGAAGTATTAGCCAATGGTAAATTTGTATTGAATAATTTCGGAGCATTGTTTACAAATCCTTGGCTTTGGCCTTCTTATTTTCACAATCAGGCGGCTTCAATCGTTACAAGTTCGTTTGTGGTAACAGGGATTGGAGCTTTTTATATTTTGAGTAAAAAAAATCTTTCTTTTGGGAAAATGTTTGTCAAAACAGGAGTGATTTTCGGTTTAGTGTCTTCCATGATTGTAGCCATGCCAACAGGTGATTTGTTAGCTAAAAATGTGGTAAAACACCAACCGGTTACTTTTGCTGCTATGGAAGGAATTTTTCATACCGAAAAAGGCGGTTCTGAAATTGTGTTAATTGGTCAGCCGGATGTTCAAAATAAAAAATTAGACAATAAAATTGCCGTTCCTAATATCTTGAGCTTTTTGACGTATGGAAATTGGGATCAAGAAATAAAAGGCTTAAACGAATTTCCGGAAGAAAATTATCCAACCAATATTTCGGGTTTGTATTACGGATATCATATTATGGTTGGGTTAGGAACAATTTTTATCGGGATGATGTTTTTAGCCTTGATACAATTAGTTCGTAAAAAATTATTTGAAACCAAATGGTTGTTGTGGGCATTTATGTTTGCCATGCCTTTTCCATATATTGCTAACACTACCGGATGGTATACTGCCGAATTAGGTCGTCAACCTTGGTTGGTATATAATATGTTGCGAACAGCAGACGGAGCTTCGCCAACAGTTTCTTCAGGGAACACTTTGTTTACATTCTTAGGCTTTATTGGTTTATACCTTTTGTTAGGAATGTTATTTTTAATATTAGCCGGAAAAATAATCAGAAAAGGTCCGCAGCCTCAAACACACTAAGTCATGGAATATTTTTGGTATATTGTATTAGTTGCTATGTTAGCCGTTTATGTCGTTTTAGACGGTTACGATTTTGGAGCAGGAATCATTCATTTGTTTTTTGCTAAAACAGAAAAAGATAAAAAAGCGATAACCAATGCTATTGGACCGTTTTGGGATGCTAATGAAGTTTGGTTGATTGCAGCCGGAGGCGTTTTATTTTTTGCTTTTCCAACATTATATGCTTCTTCTTTTAGCGGATTTTATTTGCCTTTAATGATGGTATTATGGTTGCTCATTTTTAGAGCAGTCGGATTGGAAATGCGCGGACAAATTCACCATCCGATGTGGGAAGCCATTTGGGATAAAGCTTTCGGAATTGCAAGTTTATTGTTGGCCTTGTTTTTTGGCGCAGCATTAGGAAATGTCGTTCGCGGAGTGAATTTAGGAATGGTAGAAAATGGAGTTTCTACACATGAACCGCATTATTTCTTCTTACCATTATGGAACGAAACCTTCAGTCCGCAAGCAGAACATCAAGGAATCATCGATTGGTTTACCTTAATGTTAGGAGTTATTGCTGTAGTAGCGTTGACCATTCATGGTGCCAATTGGATTATTTTCAAAACTAATTCCGATTTGAATACAAAACTTAAAGATGTCGTTTTTAAAATGAATTTTGCTCTGTTTACTTTAGTAATTGCCTCATTATTGATTTGGCATATTATAGAACCGGAACCTTTTCACAATTTTATAAAATATCCGTTTCTTTGGATTTTGCCTATCATAACGTTTACTGGATTATTTGGCTTATTCAAAGTAAAAAGCTTTAAGAAAGATGGTTACGGATTTTTATTTTCAACCTTGTTCTTGTTAGGAGGTTTGTCTTCAACGGTGGCTTCTATTTTTCCAAAATTATTGCCGTCAACTAATGGAGTGAATCCTTCATTAACCGTTGAAAATGTGGCTGCTCACGAATACGGATTGTCAGTTGGGTTGTCATGGTTCTTTATTGCGCTTATTTTAGTTGTAATATATTTTACAATTCAATACCGTGTTTTTAAAGGAAAAATGGACGATGTAGGCTACGGAGAACATTAAAATATAAAGTAAACAGATTCATTTTGAGTTTGTTTACTTTTTTTAATACTTTTACTAACCAAATGGTTAAACTAAAAAGTTAATGACTACAGAAGAAAAAATATTCAATGCAGCGCGAAGTGTTTTTCAACAAAAAGGATACGCAGGAGCGCGCATGCAGGAAATTGCAGACAAAGCAGGAATCAATAAAGCCATGCTGCATTATTTTTTTAGAAGTAAAGAGCAGCTTTTTAAAGCTGTTTTTCTGAATGCCTTTTATCAGATTGCCCCTCAGATGAATGAGATTTTTAATTCGTCAGATTCCCTTTTTATCAAGATTGAAAAGTTTACGGAAAATTATATTTCATTCGTAAAGAAAAATCGATTCCTGCCGGCTTTTATTATTCAGGAAATGAATAATAATCCGCAATTTGTGAAAGAAGTACTGTCGAATGAAGCACGACCAAATCCTGCTAAACTGATTAAACAAGTTCAGGAAGAAATGGAAAAAGGAATTATTAAAACAATGAATCCAAAGCAACTGTTGATTGATATTTTTTCCATGACAGTTTTTCCTTTTGCGGCTCAAACATTAGTTAAAGGCATTTTAGAAATTTCAGATGAAGAGTTTGAAATCTTTTTAGAAGAACGAAAAACACACATTACCGAACAAATTATTAACGCTATAAAACGATGAAAAAATACCTGTTGCTCTTGGTGCCTTTTTTTAGCTTAGCGCAAGAAAAAGTAAGCCTTCAAAGTTGCTATGACGAGGTGGAAAAGAATTATCCGGTAGCATCGCAATACAATCTTTTAGCCGAAAAAGGCGAATTAGAAACGGTTTCTATTAATAAAGCAAAATTGCCTAAACTTGATGTGAATGCACAGGCAACTTATCAATCGGAGGTAACTAAAATGCCGATTTCATTACCGGGTATTTCTGTAGATCCTTTAAATAAAGACCAATACAAAGCGACGTTAGATGCTTACCAATTGTTGTATAACGGAGGTTTTGTAAAAGCCAGTGCCGATTTAAAGCAAGCGCAAACTAAAACAGAGCAACAGCAAGTAGCCGTTACCTTATACCAACTCAAAGCTAAGGTTAACCAACTTTATTTTACAGTATTGTTGCTACAAGAAAGGGTTTTGTTGCTGCAAGCTAAAAAGGATTGGTTGCAGAAAAGAATAGAGGAAGTAAAAGTAGGCGTAAAGCATGGTGCGTTGTTACCATCTTCAGAACAAGTTTTACAAGCCGAAGTATTGAAAATCAATCAACAAATAATAGAACTTAATGCAGATAAAGAGAAAAACATAGAGAATTTAAGTTTGTTTACCGGAACGGCAATTTCCGACAATTCACAGTTTGAAATTCCTTTTGAGTATACAGCTCCTGATGAAACCGTTCGTCCGGAAATTACATTATTCAATTTACAGGTAGAACAATTGGATTTCAATAAAAAAGCAATTACCAAATCGCGATTTCCTAAAATTTCAGCTTTTGCACAGTTAGGCTATGGTAATCCGGGGTTGAACATGCTGAAAAATTCTTTCGAAACGTTTTATATGACCGGAGTTAAATTGAATTGGAACGTATTCGATTGGAACAAAACCAAGACGGATAAAAAAGTGCTGGATATTGCTAAAAATATTGTTTCAAGCGAAAAAGAAACGTTTGAATTGAATCAAAAAAGTCAGTTGCAGGAAAATGAGAAGGAAATTCGAAAAGTAGAACAATTACTGGAAAAAGATGATGAAATAATAGCGTTGAGAGCTGAAATTGCTCAGGCTTCAGAAGCCCAAATGAAACACGGCGTTATTACAACAGCCGATTATTTAGTAGAAGTAACCAATCTTTTTGATGCTCAAAATGCTAAAAAAGTACACGAAGTACAATTGGCTTTAACAAAAGCAAATTATAATGTAATCAAAGGAAACTAAACATGAGATCAATGAAAAAAATACTGTTTTTACTACCGGTTTTAAGCCTTTTAGCCTGTGGAAATGATGCAGATAAAGCAGATGGATATGGGAATTTTGAAGCTACAGAAATAACCGTTTCGTCAGAAGCAAACGGGAAAATAGAATTTTTAAAACTGGAAGAAGGAGAGGTTTTAAAAGCCAACGAATCAGTTGGGTTAGTAGATACACTTCAATTGTATTTTGCGAAAGAGCAGTTAAAAGCCACTCAGAATTCAGTGGCATCAAAAACGGCAATGGTTTCTACACAAGAGCAAGTTCTGCAAGAACAGCTGAAAACCACTTTGATTGAGCAAAAAAGAATACGTGACATGTTTACGGAAAAAGCAGCTACACAAAGACAAGTCGATGAGATTGACGGAAAAGTAAATGTGTTAAAGGAGCAAATCAAAAATGTAAAAACACAAAATACGCCAATAGTTAACGAAGTGAAATCGGTAGCAGTACAAGTTGCTAAAATCAATGACCAGATTGAAAAAAGCAAAATTATAAATCCTATAAACGGAACTGTTTTGGCAAAATATGCCGAGCCGGGAGAAGTTACTGTATTTGGAAAACCATTGTATAAAATAGCCGATATTTCCGAGTTGACGTTGCGGGTTTATGTAGGTGAAAAGCAATTACCGCAGGTAAAAATCGGTCAAAAAGTAACAGTAAAAATAGATGCCGAAAACGGAATGAAAGATTATAGCGGTACAATTTCATGGATCGCTTCCAATGCGGAGTTTACACCAAAGATCATTCAGACGAAAGAAGAGCGCGTTAATTTGGTGTATGCGGTAAAAGTTTTGGTGAAAAATGACGGAACGTTAAAAATAGGAATGCCGGCAGAAGTCTGGTTAAAATAATTGTAGATGAGTATTGTTGTTCAAAATATTTCCAAAAGTTTCAAAACTGTTCAGGCGCTTCAGGAAGTTTCTTTCGAAGTAAAAGAAGGAGAACTGTTTGGACTTATTGGTCCTGATGGCGCCGGAAAAACAACGCTTTTCCGGATTTTAACGACTCTTTTATTGCCTCAAAACGGACAAGCTTTTATTGCCGGATTTGATGTAAAAGAAGAATATAAATCCATTCGCAATTGTGTGGGCTATATGCCCGGAAGGTTTTCTTTATATCAGGATTTGACCGTAGAAGAGAATTTGACTTTTTTCGCCACTACTTTTGGAACAACCATTGAAGAAAATTACGATCTCATTAAAGATATTTATATTCAGATAGAACCTTTCAAAAATAGAAGAGCCAAAGATTTATCGGGAGGAATGAAACAAAAATTAGCCTTGTGTTGTGCTTTGATTCATGCTCCGAAAGTTTTGTTTTTAGACGAACCAACAACCGGTGTGGATCCGGTTTCGAGAAAAGAGTTTTGGGAAATGCTCAAACGCTTAAAACAGAAAAACATAACTATTTTAGTTTCGACACCGTATATGGATGAAGCTTCGCTTTGCGACAGAATTGCTTTTATTCAAAACGGTAAAATTTTTAAAATAGATTCGCCACAAAATATTATCCGCGATTTTCAATCGAAAATTTACGAAGTAAAAAGTGATGATATGTATCAGCTTTTGCTAGATTTAAAACAAATTCCGGATACTAAAAGTACTTTTTCTTTTGGAGAAAGTATTCATTATATCAATGAAAAAACCGAGTTTACAAAGGAAAAATTGCAAACGTATTTAAATGAAAAAGCACATAAAAATCTCGATATACAGCTTATACAAGCCACTATTGAAGATGTTTTTATGAACGCAGATTAAACCAACAGCATGGAACAAGAAAATATCATACAAGTAAATGAATTGACTAAAAAGTTTGGTGACTTTGTGGCCGTAAAAGGAATTTCATTTGAGGTGAAAAAAGGAGAGATTTTCGGTTTTTTAGGAGCAAACGGTGCCGGAAAAACAACTGCGATGAAAATGCTGATCGGGATTTCTAAGCCAACTTCCGGAATGGCGATAGTAGCGGGTTTAAATGTAGCGCAAAGTGCAAATGAAGTAAAGAAGAATATTGGTTACATGAGTCAAAAATTCTCATTGTACGACGATTTAACAATCAAAGAAAATATCCGTTTTTTTGGCGGGATATACGGTTTAAAATCCAAAACCATTCAGGAAAAAACAATTGACCTCATTCAAAGATTAGAATTAGAAAAAGTGGCCGATGAAAGAGTAGGGCAGTTGCCTTTAGGTTGGAAACAAAAACTGGCGTTTTCAGTAGCACTGCTTCATGAACCGAAAATTGTTTTTTTGGACGAACCTACAGGCGGAGTAGATCCTGTAACACGCCGTCAGTTCTGGGAAATGATCGGCGAAGAAGCACATAACGGCACTACTATTTTTGTAACCACACATTACATGGACGAAGCCGAATATTGTAACAGAGTTTCTATTATGGTTGACGGAAAAATTGAAGCTTTAGATACGCCTAAAAAGCTAAAAGAACAATTTAAGGTTTCCAGTATGAATGATGTGTTTCTAAAATTGGCTCGAAATATCGAATAACAAATGTTGTATCTATGAAACGATTTTTAGGCTTTGTTAAAAAAGAATTCTATCACATTCTACGAGATAGACGATCCATGTTTATCTTGTTTGGAATGCCCATTATTCAAATTATGTTATTTGGTTTTGCGATTACCAATGAAATTAATAATGTGAATATTGCCATTTTGGATAAATCAAATGATAGTGAAACCAAACAGCTAATTGCTAAAATTGACGCTTCTCATTATTTTAATATTGAACAGAAGTTGCAATCAGATAATGAAATTGAAACTGTATTTAAAAAAGGGAAAATAAAATTAGTTTTAGTCTTTGAAAAATATTTTAGTCAAAAATTAGGGAACAAAAAACGGCCTATAATTCAAATCATTTCCGACGCTACCGATCCGAATGTAGCCAATACAGCCACAAATTATGTTAATGCGATCATTCAAAATTATATTTTGGAAGAAAATCAGGGAAAAGGGCAACAGTCAGACGTAGTCATTGATTCCCGATTTTTATACAATCCCGATATGCGAAGTGTTTATACTTTTGTTCCGGGTGTAATGACCGTTATTTTAATGTTGGTTTCAGCCATGATGACTTCTATTTCAATAGCCCGGGAAAAAGAAATCGGAACTATGGAAGTTCTGTTGGTTTCGCCATTGCATCCGTTTCAGGTTATTTTAGGAAAAGTATTTCCTTATGTTTTTTTATCCATAATTAATGCAACAGTGATTGTTTCGCTTGGCGTTTTTGTTTTCGGAATGCCCATAGAAGGAAGTGTATTGCTTTTGGCTTTAGAAAGTATTTTGTTTATTGTTACCGCATTGTCACTAGGAATTTTGATTTCAACTATAGCAGAATCACAACAAACAGCCATGTTGATTTCTATGATGGGATTAATGCTTCCGGTTATTATTTTATCGGGTTTTATATTTCCGATTGCCAGTATGCCTTTACCCTTACAAATCATGAGTAATATAATTCCGGCTAAATGGTTCATTATTATTATAAAAGCGATAATGTTAAAAGGTGCATCTTTTGCATTGATATGGAAAGAGACTTTAGTTTTGCTAGGAATGACCTTGTTTTTTATTGCGTTGAGTGTTAAAAAATATAAAATCAGATTAGAGTAATGCAGGTGCTTTTTTATATCATACAGAAAGAATTCAAGCAGATTTTTAGAAATAAAGGTATGCTGCCACTGCTGTTTTTAATGCCGATAATGCAACTGGTCATACTGTCTAATGCCGCTAGTTTTGATATTAAAAATATTCAGATTGCTTTTGTTGACCACGATCATTCAAAACTATCCAGAGAATTGCAGTCAAAGTTTGAAGCTTCGCCTTATTTTAAAGTTTTTTCGGAAATGCAAACGGCAAAACAAGCCGATCTGGCAATGCAAAACGGAACTATTGATGTTATTTTAGAATTTCCATATCAGTTTGAACAAAATGTAATAAAAGACGGACTGGTTCATCTTCCCGTTCGAATCAATGCCATTGACGGAGCAACAGCCGGTGTAGAAAATGTTTATATAGCAGAAGTAATCCGTAATTTCAGTCAAAATATTTTAATGACATCTTCTTACTGGTCTGGTAGCCAATCTTCTGTTTTGAATGTAGAAACCATACCTTCTTTTTGGTATAATGAAACGCTAAATTATAAAACCTATATGGTTCCGGGAATTTTAGTATTACTGGTCACTATGCTGACATTGTTTTTGTCATCCATGAATATTGTCAGAGAAAAAGAGATAGGAACATTAGAGCAAATTAACGTGACACCGCTCAAAAAGTACCAATTCATTATTGGCAAGCTGTTTCCGTTTTGGGTCATCGGACTTATTGTGCTAACTATTGGTTTATTGATAGCTAAATTGGTTTTTGATGTTCCGATTATTGGAAATATAGGTTTAATATATTTATTTACGGCATTATATTTGTTCTTAGTTTTAGGATTAGGATTATTTGTTTCTAACAATGCTCAAACGCAACAGCAAGCCATGTTTGTAGCGTGGTTTTTTATGGTGATCTTTATTTTGATGAGCGGATTGTTTACACCAATAGACAGTATGCCCATTTGGGCTCAAAAATTTACATTGTTAAATCCTATTCGATATTTTGTTGAAATGATACGAATGGTAATGCTTAAAGGAGCCGGATGGAAAGAAATCCAACTGCATTTGGTTGTAATTTTGGTTTATGCCATCGTGGTAAATACACTAGCCGTTTTAAGTTACCGAAAGATGAACTAAAAATTAAAGTAAATTCATAAAAAAAGAATAAAATTGAAGTAGAATTTATAGAAATTTATATATTTGCTTCATTAGTTAAATGAAAAGTAGTTATAAAATTAAAAATTTAGAAAAATGAAGAAGTTGGTTTCAATGGTTGCTTTAGCAGCTTTCGTAGTAGCTCTTAATGTAAATGCTCAAGAGCCTAAACAAGAGAAAAAAACAGCTAAAACTGAAAAATCTTGTTGCGCAGATAAAAAATCTTGTAGTTCTGATAAAAAAGAAGCAAGTACTGATAAAAAAGCAGGATGTTGTGCTGCTAAAAAAGCAGAGAGCAAATAATAAACAATCTATTTATTGTATAGAATGGTTATAAAAAAGGAAGCGCTTAGCTTCCTTTTTTATTCGTATAAATCCAAACGATTTTTTAAGTAACGGACTTCTTGATCTAAAGATTCTATTTTTTCTAGCAAACTTAAAACGACTTCAATGCCTTCGTTATTAATATTCAAATCGTTTTGTAAACGTAATATTTTTTCGATTTTATACAACTGATTCTCAGAAATATATTTGGTGTTATCTTGAATAGTAATTTCAATCAATCCGAATTCTTCCAAATCCTGAATCCAACTCATTTCTACTTGATGCGTTTCACAAAATGTCTCAACGATTATTAATTCTTGTATTTCCATAATGTTATTTTTTTGATTGTTGAGCTAATTCGTTAAACAACTCTTTTTCTTTCTCGGAAAGTTGTGTTGGGATTTTAATATCGTAAGTGACATATAAATCACCAAATTCGTTTTCCTTTTTGTAAACAGGAAACCCTTTGCCTTTTAAACGGACTTTAGTTCCGTTTTGTGTTCCCGGAGCTACTTTGAGTTTCAGCGTAGTTCCATTAAAATCAGTAACGGTCGTTTCTCCTCCTAATATGGCAGTATATAAATCAAGAGTACTGGTAAGATATAAATCATGGTTAACTCTTTTAAACGGAGTAGTGTTGGAAATTGAGAAGGTAATATATAAATCTCCGTTCGGTCCACCATTAAGACCTTCACCACCATATCCTTTAATCTTAATAGTTTGTCCGTCTTCAATTCCTGCAGGAATAGTGATTCGGATACTTTTTCCGTTGACCGAAAGCTCTCTTTTATGCGTTTGAGCTGCTTCTTTTATATCCAAATTGAGTTCGGCGTTAAAATCTTGACCTTTGTATTTTGCCTGACTTCTTCGGCTTCCCGTAGCACCTTTACCGAACATGGAAGAAAAGAAATCTGAAAAATCATCGCCTTCAAAACTATAATTTCCACCTTGTCCGCCGGTATTAGCATATTGTCTTTGCTGTTGCTGCTGGTATTTTTCGTATTCTTCGCCGTGTTCCCAATCTTTTCCGTATTTGTCGTATTTTTTTCTTTTTTCAGGATCACTCAACACAGCATTGGCTTCGTTTAATTGCTGAAACTTAAGATTGGCTTCTTTGTCATTTGGGTTTAAATCGGGATGTAATTTTCGGGCTAATTTTCGGTAGGCTTTTTAATATCTTCGTCAGAGGCATTTTTGTCAACACCTAAAACTTTATAATAATCAATAAATTCCATAGAATCAGTTAATATTAATATATGTAATAAATATAGTATAAAGTTACGAAAAATCAGTTGTTGATGCAATCTCTTTTTAGTGATAAAAGTTACATTTAAAATAAAACTAATTAGCTTTTTTGATTGTTTTAAAATAGTAATTGACTAAAAATAAATAGGGTAGGGTTGATAAAATGACTTTGTATTGTAAAGAAATGACTCCGATAAATAAAAAGAAAACAACAAATAACGTGAGAATGAGAATAGCTGTTTTTTCAAGTGTAATGGAAATATCGACAAATAAACTGATACAAAGAATAAATACAGATAAAAAACTTCCTAAAACTAAGGGATGAAAAAAGTTTCCGGCGGTTAGTTTTTCAAATAAAATCGTATAAGCAATTTGGAATAAAAAAGCCGATTGTCCATGTCCCCATTCTAAGTAACAAGAGAGAAAAGAAATTAGGAGTGCAGCTTTAACTTTCATAAATTAAATAGATAATTTTCGCTTGAGTTTTAAGAAAATCAAGGCTGTAATAAAAGCATCTCCCGTAGCTGTATGGCGATCTGATTTTTTGATTTTGAAAACATCGCATAATTCATCCAAAGAAGTATGCTGGTCTTCCGGAAAATATTTTAGTTTTTGGTACATGATGTCCGTGTCCATGTATTGATTTTTTAAATGACTTAATTCTAATCGAGCTAGAGCACGATTAATCATTTCTAAATCAAAATTAGCATGATGCGCCACTAATGTTGCATCTTTGATATAATCTAAAAATCGAATAACAGCTTCAGCTTCAACTACTTTTTCTTCCTGACCTTCTTTCAAAATTCCATGAATAGGCACAGAATCAGGATTAAAAATGTCCTGCTTTACAAAAATAGTTAGTGTGTCATTAACTTTGATTTCATTGTCAATAACAGCTACCGCACCAATAGATAAAATTCGATCTTTTTTGATGTCTAAACCTGTAGTTTCACAATCAAACACAACATATCGTTTGGGATTAGATTCCGTTTTAAAGCTATCCAAATAATTTTCCCAAAATTGAGGTGCTTCTTTCTGTATTTTTTTAAACCAATTCCAATCCATAAACTATGTGAAATAAGTTAGTTGAAAACGGTTTTTAATGATCTCTTGAATTTCAGTTATAGGCTGAAAAGCATTTTTAAGTTTTACTTTATCTAATTTAGACAATTCATTTAAATTCAAATACCTACCATCATTTCCGTTTCGTAATCCTTCTTCGGTTCTAAAATTCAAAAGCTCTAAAAAAGCTTCGGCACAAGCTTCATAAACAGCAGCATTTTGTGGCTCGTGTTCGGCTAATTTCATAAATCGAAAAGCGGTATTATCATTGTTTCTGATTCTGCATTGAATAGCCAAAAGTCTTGCAGCATCGACTAAAGGAACCAAACCTCGTGCTTTAATATCAAAAGTATCTTTATGTTCGCCGTCGCTTTCCACTAAAAACTGGCGAAAGAATCCTAACGGAGCAGGATTTTTCAAAGCATCAGCACCTAAATAAGCATAAAACAGATTATTGTCTTCTGTTTCACCGAAAACCACATTCGATATTTCATTAATCAAAGATTCTTCGCCATAAACATAATCATAATCGAAAAATATAGTACACATTAAAATACCTCTTTCACCCGGACTTTGGATCCAGCCTTTAAATTGACTTTTCCATTCGCTAATAGATTTACACCATTGTGGATTGCTCGCCATCATATCGGCAGGGCAGTAGGCATAGCCAATCTTGTTAAGTCCCTTAGTGACTTTGGCTGCTAATTCTAAAAAATATTTCTTTACATCATCGTAACGTTCGTCTTCAACATCTTCAAAAACTAAAGCATTGTCCTGATCTGTAAGTAATAATTGCTCTTTTCGTCCTTGACTACCAATGTTAAACCAAGCAAATTTTGCCGGTGGAGGTGTTTCCATTTTAGCAATAGATAAATCAATCAGACGTTCTAAAATAGCATTGTTGATTTCACCGGTAAGCGAACAAATATGTTGAATGGGAATATTACTATCCATAGAACTCTGAATTAAATCAGATAATTTCTCGCGAATAGCTTTTAAATCTTTTGTTTTTTCGGCTCTGCGTGATTGACGTAATAACACACCGGGATTATTAGCTTGTGCAACGACAACATCATGTTCCGAAATGATTCCCGTAATTTCTGTTAAGTTAGAACCGTCTTTGGTCACACATAAATGACCAACATTGTGTTTCAGCATCATCATTTGCGCTTCCGCTATCGATAAATTTTCAGGTACGGTAATAACAGGTGCCGACATAATCTGATTTACTGTTACATCAATATTGAACAATCCGGTTGCAATTTTAGAACGTAAATCTTTATCTGTTACAATCCCAACAGGTAAGCGGTTTTCATGAATAATAATACTTCCTATTTTTCGGCTTGACATCGTTTGTGCAACAAATTTTACAATATCGGTTGCAGAAGCAGTTATTGGATTTTTAGTATAATTAATAGGCTGATAATACTGAATCTCATTTTTCTGTTCATCATAAATTACATTTTCAGAGATCAATTTTCCTTTATTTTTTTTGTCCAAAGGATTTCGGGTATTAGAAGCAAAACTTTGCAATAAAAAATCCAAAACACCTGAATTTTTCATTACAACCGGACGAAAAACTTCAATAGGAATTGCATATACAATGCTTTCTTCACGAGCTTTTGCAGTCATTAAATAGTTGTCTTTGGCAAAGAAAGGTCTCAAGCCTAGAATGTCACCTTCATCACATTTATCTATAAGTACATCATCGGTATCAGAACTAACGGAAAGCCCTACAGCTCCGGAAGCTACTACATAAAAGCTACTGTGAATAGTATCATTAACATGAAAAAGAATCTGATTTTTCTCTAAATATAAAACAGAACAGTTTTGAGCAACTTCTAATAAATCTGAGAAACCAATTTCAGAAAAAGGATGAAATTGTTTTAAAAAATCGGCAATTCTTTCAGCGATAGGGTTTTTCATTATTTATAGTATATGTTATCAAATTTAATAATAATTATTAAAAATAGTTAAAGTGTGGTAAAATTTACTATATGTTAAATTAAAATGAATTTACTGTTGCTAATATTGAATAATATATATTTTTTTCTATTTATTTTTATTTAGTATTGATTTTTAAAAAAAAGTGTTACATTTGTGTAATCGATTACAATATGAATTATGAAAACAAACTTTAGTTTTAGATACGCATCAAATCCAAATGATGCAAAAGCTTACGACACAGAAAGATTAAGAACGGAATTTTTAATTGAAACTATTTTCTCTAAAAATGAGATTAATTTGGTGTATTCTATGTATGATCGTTACATCGTTGGTGGTGTTATGCCGGTTAAAGAAAATCTACAATTAGAAACAATACCTTATTTAAAATCAGCGTATTTTTTAGAAAGAAGAGAGCTTGGTGTAATTAATGTTGGTGGAAAAGGTACGGTAACTGTTGATGGAACGGTTTACGAATTAGATAAGAAAGAAGCTTTGTATGTAGGAATGGGCGCTAAAGAAGTTGTGTTTTCAAGTGTAGAAGAAAATCCGGCTTTGTTTTACATCAATTCTGCTCCGGCTCATACAGCTTTTCCAACGACTAAAGTAACTAAAGAGAATGCAGAAATCGTTCACATGGGCGATACTAACTATTCTAACAAACGAATTATCAATAAATTGTTAGTAAATAGTGTGGTGAAAACATGTCAGTTACAAATGGGATTAACCGAATTGTTACCGGGAAATGTTTGGAATACAATGCCGGCGCACACGCACAATAGAAGAATGGAAGCGTATTTCTATTTTGATTTAGAAGCAGGACAAACTATTTCTCACTTTATGGGTGAACCTCAAAATACACGTCACATTTTTATGCAAAATCATCAAGCGGTATTATCTCCGGAATGGTCAATTCACTCGGGAGCGGGTACTTCTAACTATTCTTTTATTTGGGGAATGGCGGGTGAGAATTTAGACTACAGCGATATGGATATTTGTGCACCAAACGAATTAAGATAAACCATGAATTTATTTGATCTTTCAGGAAAAAATGCCATGATTACCGGTGGAACACACGGACTAGGTATGGCAATTGCAGAAGCTTTGGCGCAAGCAGGAGCACAGTTGATAATTACAGGTACTACTCCAAGTAAAATGGAAGATGCTATTGCCTATTATCAATCAAAAGGATATCAGGCAAAAGGTTATCTTTTTGATGTGACCAATGAAGAAGATGCTGCGAGAAATGTAGAATTGATTACTAACGAAATTGGAAATATCGATATTTTGGTGAACAACGCCGGAATCATCATGAGAGAACCTGCAATTTCTATGGCAGTTAGCGATTTTAGAAAAGTGGTTGATGTTGATTTAGTGGGACCTTTTATTATGTCTCAATTGGTTGCTAAACAAATGATTGAACGTCGCGAAGGTAAGATTATCAATATTTGTTCGATGATGAGCGAATTGGGTCGAAACACCGTTTCGGCTTATGCTGCGGCAAAAGGAGGATTGAAAATGTTGACGAGAAATTTAGCTACAGAATGGGCTAAATACAATATTCAAGTTAACGGAATTGGTCCGGGATATTTTGCGACTTCACAAACAGCGCCTATTCGCGTAGACGGACATCCTTTTAACGAATTCATTATCAATAGAACACCGGCAGCTCGTTGGGGTGATCCCGAAGATTTAGCAGGAACCGCAATTTTCTTGGCTTCTAAGGCAAGTAATTTTGTAAACGGTCAAATTGTATATGTCGATGGTGGAATCTTAGCGACCATTGGTAAACCTTCAAACGAACAATAAAACATGAAAACGAATTTTATACACGATAATTTCCTTTTGGAAAACCAATATGCTGAAGAATTATTTCATAATTACAGCAAAAATCTCCCTATTATTGATTACCACAACCATTTATCGCCAAAATTTATTGCGGAAGATAAAGTGTTTAACTCTATAACAGATGTTTGGATTAATGGAGATCATTACAAATGGAGAGCGATGAGAACCTTTGGTGTAAACGAAAAGTTTATTACCGGCGATGCTTCCGATAAGGATAAGTTCATGCAATGGGGAAAAACAGTTCCTTACACTATGCGTAATCCGTTGTTTCATTGGACGCATTTAGAATTGGCTCGTTATTTTGACGAATTCGAATTGTTGAACGAAAAATCAGCAGAGCGAATTTTTGATGAAACATCGGCTAAAGTTAATTCATCGGACTATTCGTGTCAAAATTTATTGAAAAAAGCTAATGCAGAAGTAGTCTGTACTACGGAAGATCCTACAGATGATTTAGTGTATCATAAACAATTACATAAAAGTGAATTTTTTGTTAAGGTAAGTACTTCATTTAGACCTGATAAAGCGATCTTAATTCAACAAAAAGATTATAATGATTATATTAATTTGTTAGGCGAAGTTTCTGGTTTGGAAATCAGTACTTTTGACGGTCTATGTGAAGCGCTATCAAAACGTATTCAATACTTCAACGAAAATGGTTGCAAACTTTCGGATCACGGTTTAGAAAACATCTTTTTCGAACCTTTTTCCCAACAGGAAGTAAACGCTATTTTCGCTAAAAAGAGAAATAATGAAGCAATTTCTAATGAAGAAGCTTTAAAATTCCAAAGTGCTATTTTGTTATTCTTGTGCGAAACGTACCATACGTACGGTTGGATTCAACAGTTTCACTTAGGTGCTTTACGTAACAATAATGCTAGAATGCATCGCATTTTAGGACCGGATACCGGTTGGGATTCAATCGGAGATTTTTCGCAAGCGCAAAAATTGTCTGCTTTCTTAAATGCTTTGGATACCAAAGATAAATTGACAAAAACTATTTTATACAACTTAAATCCTGCTGATAACGAAGTTTTAGCTACTATGATTGGAAATTTCAACGATGGAAGCGTAAAAGGAAAAGTTCAGTTTGGATCGGGTTGGTGGTTTTTAGATCAAAAAGACGGAATGACTAAACAATTGAATGCGTTGTCAAACATGAGTTTGTTAAGTTGTTTTGTGGGAATGTTGACCGATTCTAGAAGTTTCTTGTCTTTCCCACGTCATGAGTATTTCCGTCGTGTGTTGTGTAACTTAATTGGTGACGAAATCAAAAGAGGGGAATTGCCAAATGATATGGAATTCATCGGAAAAATAGTTTCTGACATCAGTTATTATAACGCAAAAGAATATTTTAATTTTTAAGATTTAATATTTTTATGAATTTAAGCCATCTTTTAAAAGAACAATCAGATACTTGTTGGGAAGTTGTTTCTGAATCAATAGAAAAAAAGGTTGTAGGATATTGCGAAAACCTAACGTTACAAATGATTCGTTACAAAAAAGGAGGTATTGAATTAGGTAAAGTAACAAACCAAACTAAAGTTGCATTTGTGAGCGAAGGAACTTTTGAGATTAATATGAAAGGAACTAAAAAGATCTTGCAAAAAGGAGATTCGTTCTTGGTTCCTTCGTATTTAACACATGAAGTAAAGTGCATTGACGACGGCGTTTTAGTAAACGTATGTTCTCATAATGCTCATTTTGACACTTTAGATAATTATTAATACACGAATAAAAATGAATAAAGTTGTTGCATTTGGCGAAATCATGTTACGCCTTTCAACGGAAAGACATTTGCGATTTGGACAATCTCAATCGTTTGTAGCTACCTATGGCGGCGGAGAGTTCAATGTTGCTGTTTCATTGGCTAATTACGGCGTTGAAGCGGAATTTGTTACTCGAATTCCCGATAACGAAATTGGCCATTGTGCCCTGAGAGAAATGCAAAAAATGAATGTAGGTTCAAAAAATGTTCTTTTAGGTGGCGATAGATTAGGCGTTTATTTTTTAGAAACAGGTGCCGGAAATCGCGGAAGTAACGTAGTTTATGACAGAGCTAATAGTGCTATTGCAACCGTTGAAAAAGGTGCTTTCGATTGGGAGAAAATTTTCGAAGGCAAAACTTGGTTTCATTGGAGCGGAATTACAGCAGCTATTTCTCAAAATGCAGCCGATGAATGTTTAAGAGCTATCCAAATTGCACATAAATTAGGTTTAACTATTTCTTGCGATTTAAATTATCGTTCAAAATTGTGGAAATATGGCAAGGAACCAAAGGATGTAATGCCGGAAATGTTGAAATATTGCCATGTGATTTTAGGTGATATTGATACGGCTTATTTCATGTTAGGTTTGGATAAAGTAGCTCCGGATTATACAAATGAAGCGTCACTTCCTTCTTTATACGGGAAATTACAAGAATTTTGCACCGATTTAAAGATTGCTGCAACAACACTACGTTATTCGGTTAATGCATCCCATCAACGTATTGGCGGTGTTTTATTTGACGGAAGTAAATTATTTACAGCTGCAGTACGAGAAGTGCATCCGGTTGTCGATAGAGTAGGAACTGGTGATGCTTTTATGGGCGGATTGTTATACAGTTTAATCAGTCAACCTAATGATTTACAACGCGCTTTAGATTTTGCTGTAGCGGCTTGTTGTTTGAAACACACTATTGTAGGCGACTATAATTTGGTCACTTTGCAAGAAATTGAAAATAGTATCGGAGGAAACTCTTCAGGATTAGTATCAAGATAAGAAAAGTACAAAAATGAATAAAGTTCAAAAAGTATCAGAAGCAATCGTGAAACAAGGGGTTCTTCCTTTGTATTTCAACGCTGATGAAAATGTAACTATAGAAATATTACGAGCCATTTATCGTGGTGGAATTAGAGCTGTAGAATATACGAATAGAGGAAATGAGGCTTTTGCCAATTTCACCAAAATGATCGAAGTACGAAACGCTGAAATGCCCGATATGTTATTAGGAATTGGAACCATTAAAAACCTTGACCAAGCCAAACAATATTTCAACGCGGGTGCTGATTTTTTTATCAGTCCGGGTTTTGTACCGGAAGTAGCAGCGTTTTTAATTAGCAACAAGATTTTGTACAGTCCGGGATGTATGACACCAACCGATATTATTGCTGCTGAAAATGCAGGAGTAACGTTCATTAAATTGTTCCCAGGAAATGTTTTGGGTCCGGGATTTATGAGCGCTGTTAAAGACGTTTTTCCAAAATTGTTATTCATGCCAACAGGTGGTGTAGATACCACGCAAGAAAGCATTGAAAGTTGGTTTAACGCTGGTGTTTCGGCAGTAGGAATGGGAAGCAAATTAATCAGTAAAAAATTAATGCAAGATAAAGACTATAATACTATTGAGGTGGAAACCCAAAAAGTACTGGCTTTAGTCAAGTCAATCAAACAAAAATAAAAATAAATAAAACTTCAATTCTATTTTTCTAGGATTGATTACCAAAAACAACAAGAATATGAGTCATTCAACGCCAAAACCTGTAACTAATTTTAGATGGGCAATTTGCGGTCTTTTGTTTGTTGCAACTACAATAAATTATTTAGATCGACAAGTACTTTCATTAACTTGGAAAGATTTTATTGCACCTGAATTTCATTGGACTAACAACGATTACGGAAATATTACCGCTTTATTTTCAATATTTTATGCGGTTTCTTTATTATTCGCAGGTCGTTTTGTAGATTTTATGGATACTAAAAAAGGGTTCCTTTGGGCAATCGGAATTTGGTCAGTCGGAGCTTGTTTACATGCTTTTGCCGGTATTGCAACTTCAGGTTACATCACAGGTCATTGGTTTGTTGGTTTTGAAGGTGCAAAAGAAATGATTAAAATGGTGAATGATACTGGTTTAGTGATTTCTGTGAGTGTTACCTTATTCATTTTTGCTCGTTTTGTGTTGGCTTTAGGTGAAGCCGGAAATTTCCCTGCAGCTATTAAAACAACAGCCGAATATTTTCCGAAGAAAGATAGAGCTTTTTCAACGAGTATTTTCAATGCAGGAGCAACAGTTGGAGCTTTGGCAGCACCAGTTACAATTCCTTTTATTGCTGAAGCTTACGGTTGGGAAATGGCTTTTATTATCATTGGAGCATTAGGATTTATTTGGATGGGATTTTGGGTTTTTATGTATGAAAAGCCAGAAAAGAATCCGAAAGTGAGTCCTTCAGAATTAGAATATATTCAACAAGATGCTATTTCAGACAGTAAAATTGAAGGTTATGTTCCGGAAACGGCAACCAAAGTTTCTCTGGCAGATTGTTTCAAATACAAACAAACATGGGCATTTGCTTTCGGTAAATTTATGACCGATGGCGTTTGGTGGTTCTTCTTATTTTGGACGCCAGCTTATTTAAGTTCTGTTTACAACATGGATTCTACACAAGCGGCATTTCCATTATTTGTTTTATACATGATTACTTTGGTTTCAATCGTAGGAGGTTGGTTACCAACATATTTTGTGGAGAAAAAAGGAATGAATCCGTATGAAGGTCGAATGAAAGCCATGTTAATTTTTGCATTTTTTCCTTTGTTAGCTTTGGTGGCGCAACCTTTAGGACATTTTACGTATTGGATTCCGGTAATTATCATCGGAATTGCGGGAGCAGCTCACCAAGCTTGGTCAGCCAATATTTTCACGACGGTAGGCGATATGTTTCCTAAAAAAGCGATTGCTACAGTTACAGGAATTGGTGGTTTAGCCGGTGGATTAGGTTCAACATTAATCAACAAAGGTTCGGGAGTTTTGTTCGATTTTAGCGAAAATACCAACATGTCATTCATGGGATTCCACGGAATTGAAGCCGGATATTTCATCATCTTCTCCATTTGTGCCGTTTGTTATTTAATTGGTTGGACCGTAATGAAAACTTTAGTTCCAAAATATAGCCCAATATCAGATTTATAAAAAAAGAATTTCAATTATTTCATTGATAATGTTATGAAAAAACTAAATAGAGAAAATACAGGATTAACGGAATTGTTACCTATTAAAGTGGTACAGTTTGGTGAAGGAAACTTTTTGAGAGCTTTCGTAGATTATGCTTTTCAACAGTTGAATAAAACCGTAGATTTTAATGCGGGCGTTGCAGTGGTTCAGCCGTTAGCTAATGGTTTAGTTCCTATGTTAAACGACCAAGACGGTTTGTATACGTTATTTTTAAACGGTGTAAAAAAAGGAGAAAAAATTCAAGATATCGAATTGGTTTCCAATATCGTAAAAGGAATCAATCCGTACAGTAATTTTGAGGATTATTTGAAATTGGCACACGAAGAATCGCTTGAGTTTATCATTTCTAATACTACCGAAGCAGGTATCGAATTTATTGAAACTGATACGGTAGATATGACTCCGCCACAAGCATTTCCTGCAAAATTAACCGTATTGTTATTAGAGCGTTTCAAACATTTTAATGGCGATGCTTCAAAAGGATTGACAATTATTCCTTGTGAGTTAATTAATTATAATTCAGATACTTTAAAAGAAATTATCTTGAAATATATTGCCCTATGGAATTTAGGTCAAGAATTCGAAAATTGGATTTTAAACGCTTGTACGTTCCATAATACTTTGGTTGACCGAATTGTTCCGGGATATCCAAAAGACGAAATTGAAAGCTACAACAGCAAATTAGATTACCAAGACAATTTAATCGTTACGGCTGAACCTTTCTTTTTGTGGGTAATTGAAGGCGATGACAAATTGAAAGAGAAATTACCGTTCCATAAAACTAATTTGGATGTAAAAATTGTAGCCGATATGCAACCATACAGAACGCGTAAAGTTCGTATTTTGAACGGAGCGCACACAGCTATGGTGCCGTTTTCATTGATGTACGGAAATGAAACGGTAAGAGAAACGATTGAAAATCCGTTTACGTTTCAGTTTGTGAATACCTTAATGTTTGACGAAATCAATGAAACTTTAGACATGGATAGAGCAGAACTAGAAAGCTTTACCAATGAAGTTTTGGATCGTTTCAGAAATCCATTTATCAAACACTTGTTGTCTGACATCGCTTTAAATACGATTTCCAAGTTTAAAGTTCGTGTGTTACCAAGTTTATTACAATATCAGACTAAATTCAGTAAATTACCATTGAACTTAACCTTTGCTTTTGCTTGTATGATTCGTTTTTACAAAGGCGAATGGAACAATGGAAAATTACCAATTAAAGATAATACAGAAATTGTTGAATTTTTCAATCAGTTTTGGCAAGAGAATAACAACGGAAAGCCATTGACCGTTATATTAAAAAATGAAGAATTTTGGGATCAAGATTTGACTAAAATTGAAGGTTTACAAGCCGCTTTAGAATTTGCATTGGACCAAATTGAAGCCAATGGTTTAGAACAAGCCTATCAAAATTTTATAAACGAATTTAAAGCATAACACCATGAGCGAGTTGAAGAAAGTATTGAAAGTGCATCCTGCCGATAATGTATTGGTAGTGTTACTTGATTTGAATGCAGGAGATCAGGTAGTTTTTGAAGGAGAAGATGTTCAGTTAAAAACAGATGCCAAAGCAAAACATAAAATTGCCTTAGTCGATTTTAACGAAGGCGATAGCATTATTATGTATGGCGTTTTAATTGGAAAAGCTTCTCAAAAAATTGAAAAAGGAGCGGTTTTAACGACAGCTAATGTAAAACACCAAAGCCAAAAAGTGAAAGAAAAAGAATCTTTTCCTAATTGGTTAGCACCAGATGTTTCAAAATGGCAAGATAAAACGTTTATGGGGTATCATCGTCCTGACGGTCAGGTGGGAACCAAAAATGTTTGGTTATTTTTTCCATTGGTTTTTTGCGAAAACAAAAATATTGAGCGTTTAAAAGAAGTGTTCGAAAAAGAACTTTTGGCACCAAAAACAGATCAATATCAATTATTGTTGCGTTCTTTGGTTAACGGAAATGAAGAAGTAGAACAATCACATAAAAAACAATCTGTTTTTGAAAATATTGAAGTGAAATTCATCATGCACCAAGGCGGTTGTGGTGGAATTCGCCAAGATTCTGAAAGTTTAGCGCGTTTGTTAGCAGGTTATGTGAACAATCCGAATGTTGCCGGAGCTACAGTTTTAAGTTTGGGTTGTCAAAATCTTCAAATTTCGATCTTCAAACAAGCATTGGAAGAAATCAATCCGAATAGCAGCAAAGAAGTACTGATTTATGAACAACAACAAATGGGAACCGTTGATAATATGTTGCAAACTATTATCAAAGATTCGTATGAAGCAATTAAGAGAGCTAATGATATTCAGCGTCAACCAGCACCGCTTTCTAAGTTGAAAGTTGGTTTAGAATGTGGTGGTTCTGATGGTTTTTCAGGTATTTCGGCGAATCCGGTTTTAGGTCATGTTTCCGATTTATTAGTGGCTTTAGGCGGAACGAGCATTCTTTCTGAATTTCCGGAATTATGTGGAGTAGAGCAGGAGTTGGTTAACCGTTGTGTGGACGAACAAAAAGCGGATAAGTTTTTGAAATTGATGAAAGATTTCGAAAATTCAGTAGTTGCTGCAGGTTCAGGTTTCGATATGAATCCGTCACCAGGAAATATTAAAGATGGTTTAATTACTGATGCTATGAAATCGGCTGGAGCAGCTAAAAAAGGCGGAACTTCACCCGTTGTTGACGTGTTAGATTATGGAGAATATGTAACTCAAAACGGATTAAACTTGTTGTGTACACCAGGAAATGATGTGGAAAGTACAACGGCAATGGTAGGTTCGGGAGCCAATTTAGTGTTGTTCACTACAGGATTAGGAACCCCAACAGGAAATCCAATTGCTCCGGTTGTTAAAGTTTCTTCAAATTCGGTTTTAGCTAATAAAATGAATGATATTATTGATATCGATACAGGTTCGGTTATCAGTGGCCAACAGACTATTGATGAAGCAGGGGAAGCTTTACTAGATTATATTATTGATGTAGCAAGTGGAACTGTTTTACCGAAAGCAAGTATTTTAGAACAAGACGATTTTATTCCTTGGAAACGTGGAGTTTCCTTGTAATAGACGTAAATTTGGTTAATTTAAGAAAGGCACTTTGTTTAAAGTGCCTTTTTTTATTTTTTGGAAGATTTTCTAATAATGAGTTCAGGTTCTAAAACAACTTTTTTCTCAATTCGTGCCTTTGAATTGTTGTTTATTTGCTCTAAAAAGACTTTTGCAGTATGTTTTCCCATTTCTAAAGGAAACTGATCTACCGTACTAATCGATAACTCCATGAATTTTGTAAAAGGTTCGTTACTGAATCCAATAACAGAAAAGTCACTTGGGATTTTAATATTTTTAGCTTTCAGTTCTTGAATAGCGCCTAAAGCAGCAAAATCACTCGAAGAAAATACAGCATGTGGCTGGTTTTCAAGACTTAATAACTTAAGAATATTAGTTTTTCCGGCTTCAATTGAACTTCGCGTATTGATTACATAATCTTCTATGTAATCGATTCCATTGTCCAATAATGCTTGTTTATAGCCAGAAAAACGATCTTTAAAAATTTCAATATTTAAATCCCCGGAAAAGTGTGCTATTCTGGTGCATCCGGTTTTAATTAAATGATTGGTAGCTTTATATCCGGCTTCAAAGTCATTGATAGTCACTGAGCTAACATTTTTAATGTTCTTGGTTCTATCGAAAAAGATTAAAGGAACTTCTTTTTTTAAAACACGATCAAACACTTTACTATCACTACTTGAAGTAGAAATTAATATTCCATCAACTTGTGAATTGAGCAAAGCTTCAATATTAGAAACTTCTTTTTCTTCCAAGCCATCTGTTTGGCAGATAATTACGTGATATCCATGTGGATTCAATTCTTCTTCAATGCCTCTGATCACTGAACCGAAAAAATTACTGTCAATTCTAGGAACAATAACTCCCACATTATGACTTTTACCACTTTTTAAAGCCAAAGCAAGCTTATTTTGTTCATAATTCATTTTCTGAGCAGTATTTAAAACAAGCTCTCGTGTGGATTCACTGATATGAGGATTGTTATTTAAAGCTCTGGAAACGGTTGCAGCGGTGATATTTAACTCTTTAGCAATATCATAAATAGTAACTTTTCTTTTCATTTTTTGAAATAAACGGTAAAACAAATGTAACAAAAGCTTTTTAATGTAATAAACTTACATTAAAAAAAGATGTTTTTTTAAATTCATTGAGAATAATATAATTTTTAATATTTTTTTTTATTTATAACAAAAAAAATTTGCGTATATATTTTGCTTTATATATTTTTGGTAATCGATTACATTATCTTAATATTTAATTATGAAGAAAAATACGATTCTTGCCTTTGCAATTACATGTTCTCTTTTTTTAGGAGCATGTACCGAATCAAAAGGAGAAAAAGAGGAGACTGAAAAAACAGAAATTGTTTCTCAAGAAAAAAATCCTTGGGGAGATACTTATGAAGCGTTGAATAGTTTAAAAGAACCCGATTTTAAACAAGACAAATTTAATATTACTAAATATGGTGCAGTTGCTGACGGAGAAACTTTAGCAACAGAAGCTTTTAAAAAAGCTATTAAAGCAGCTTCAGAAAATGGTGGCGGGATAGTAATTGTACCTAGTGGAAAATTTTTAACAGGACCTATCCATTTGGAAAGTAATGTTTGTTTGCATTTAGAGGATGGTTCTGAAATTCTTTTTAGCAAAAATGTAAACGATTTTTTACCTCTAGTTACTACATCGTTTGAGGGATTGGAAGTGATGAATTATTCACCTTTAATTTATGCTTATAATAAGAAAAATATTGCAATTACAGGAAATGGTGTTTTGAACGGTCAAGCGAATAAAGAAAATTGGTGGCCATGGAAAGGAGCAACTTCTGAAGGAGGAATGTACGGTTTTAAAGAAGGGATGCCATCGCAAAAAGATAGCTTAAACTTACCGACTTTAATGAAAATGGCTGATGAAAATGTAGCTGTTGAAAAAAGAGTCTTTGGTAACGGACATTATTTAAGACCTAACTTTATTGAACCTTTTAATTGTGAAAATATATTAATAAAAGGAGTTAAAATTGTAAATGCACCGTTTTGGATAATTCATCCTTATAAATGTACAAATGTAATTGTTGATGGAGTAACAGTAGAAAGTCATGGACCAAATAATGACGGTTGTGATCCGGAATATTCTAAAAATGTAGTGATTAAGAACTGTGTATTTAATACAGGAGATGATTGTATTGCTATTAAAGCAGGTCGTGATAATGAAGGACGTAGAACAGCTATTCCTAGTGAAAATATTTTAGTAAAAGATTGTAAAATGATTGATGGACATGGTGGTGTTGTGATTGGAAGTGAAATGTCTGCCGGAGTTAAAAATGTATATGTCGAGGATTGTGAAATGGATAGCCCGAATTTAGAAAGAGTAATTCGTATTAAAACCAATACAAGAAGAGGCGGAGTAGTTGACGGAGTTTATGCAAGAAACCTAAATATAGGTACAGTTAGAGAATCAGTTCTTAAGATTAATATGCATTATGCCATTTATGGAGATCAAACAGGTGAATTTGTTCCGGAAATTAGAAATGTTTTATTAGAAAACATAACAGTAAAAGACGGAGGTAAATATGCCATAATGGCTTTAGGTCATGAAAAATCACCGATTCAAAATGTGACCTTTAAAAACGTAACTATAGATAAAGTACAGGAAGGATATAAATTAGAATATATAGAAAATCTGAACATTATAAATACAAAAATAAATAACTAACACCTAACTAAAAACGACAATAAAATTATGAGAATTAAACGTACAGTTTTTGGTAGATTTAAATATCTTTTAATTCTATCACTTTTCTTTGGTTTGTCAGCTCTGCAAAAGAGTAATGCGCAAGAAACGACAGTTTCTGGAACTATTTTAGATGCAACTGATAAACTACCATTGCCTGGAGTTACTATTTTAGAAAAAGGCACTAGTAATGGACAAGCTGCCGATTTTGACGGAAACTTCAGCATAAAAGTAAGTAGTCCTAAAGCTATATTAATAGTAAGCTATGTAGGTTATAAAACACAAGAAGTAAACGTAGCCGGAAAGACAAATTTAACGATTGAACTTGAAGCCGAAATTAGTACTTTACAAGAAGTAGTAATGGTAGGGTATGGTTCGGTAAAAAAATCAGATTTAACAGGAACTGTTAACACTCTTGATTCTAAAGAAATTACCAAAAGAAATACCACTAGTGTTTTAGAAGGTATCCAAGGAAATGTTCCCGGAGTTCAAATTTCATCTAATACGGGAAGAATTGGTGATGGATTTAATATCACTATTAGAGGAACAAATTCAATATTATTAGATACTAAACCTTTATTCATTGTTGATGGATCCCCTGTAGACGATATTAGTTTCTTGAATCCTCAAGATATTGAACGAATGGATGTATTAAAGGATGCTTCGTCAGCTGCTATTTACGGATCTCGTGGAGCAAGTGGGGTAATTTTAATTACAACTAAAAGCGGAGCATCGGCTAAAGCAGGAATGAATGTGAATTTTGAGTCATCAGTCGGTATAAAAGATGTAGCTCGTTTACCTCAAATGATGAGTGGTGACAGATGGTGGTATTATCACCAAGCAGCTTATTTATATGGAACTAATAATGCTGATTATATGAATACTACGCCTGAACAATTGGCTACAGCAGTAGCAGGAACAACTAATCCCGTTTTATTGCAAAGAGTTAGTGATAATGATACATTCGATTGGTACGATACAGTTTTACAAAGCGGAATTCAAAAAAATAATTACTTAAACATTACCGGAAGGTCTGATAACGGGATGTCATATAATTTAGGAATTGGAGTCCAAAATGAAACTGGTAATATGATTAATGAATCACTTGATAAATATACTTTAAAAGCAGGATTAAATCATAAGATTAATAAAAAGTTCTCGACAGGTGTTAATTTAACCATTGCTAGAACAGATGAACAATTAGGAAGTGATGTAGCTATGCGTGATGCTTTCCGTTTGAACCCCTTTTTATCACCTTGGGAAGTTGATGAGAATGGAAATGAAATAGTAGGTGAATATGTGACTACTCCGGGTAAATTAAAATATCCTGATGGTTCTTGGGCAATCAATAAAACCAGTACTTATAACCCTTTATTAACAATTGCTAATACATCTAATGAGCGTAAAAGATGGAAAGCTATAGGTAATATATTTTTTGAATATAAACCTATCGAATGGCTAACTTTGAAAACTTCCTATTCAGGAAATTACAATACATCTAGACAAGGTAAGTTTTCAGGAGCTTTAACAGATACAGGAGCTAGTAATGGTAATTTGTCGTCATCTTCGATAAATAATCAGGATAATTATAACTATACATGGGACAATCAATTTACAATTAATAAAACCTTTAATGAAGTTCATGAATTTACTTTCCTAGGATTGCAAAGTTTATATGAAACAGTGACTGAGACATCATTTTTGAGTTCAAGATATCAGCCTTTTGACACAGGATTTTATAATATAGGTTCTGGTCCTCAGTCAACATACGACGTAGATTCATATTATTCAAAAAAGAGCTTAAGTTCTTATGCTATGCGTTTAAATTATACTTTAAAGAATAGATACTTATTAACTGCATCTAATCGTTGGGATGGATCTTCAGTATTGTCAGAAGGAAATAAATGGACATCGTTTCCTTCAGTAGCAGTGGCTTGGAAAATTAATGAAGAATCTTTTTTAAAAGATAGCAAAATAGTGAGTGCCTTAAAAACCAGAGTTAGTTACGGTTACACAGGGAATAGTAATGTAAGCCCTTATACAACTTTAAATTCATTAACTTCTCAAAGTTATTATAATTATGGAAGTACAGATGTTAATGGTTGGTATCCATCAGCATTAGCGAATAAAAGTTTGACTTGGGAAAAAACAAGAGAGTTTAATGTAGGAGTTGATTTTGGTTTTTTTAATAATAGAATTACGGGATCGGTAGATGTTTATGATAGATTGTCAAAAGATTTGATATACCCTCAAAAACTACCTTTAGAATCGGGTTGGGCAACAACTTATGCTAATGTGGGTTCAGCTAGTAATAAAGGAGTAGAAATATTACTAACTACTAAGAACATTCAAAAAGATAAAATAAGTTGGCAAACCACTTTTGCCTTTACAAAAAATGTAAATAAATTAGTCTCTTTATACGGTCAATCAGAAGTAGATGATATAGGAAATAATCTTTTTATTGGTGAAAATTTACATTCCTATTATAACTATGTATTTGATGGTATTTGGCAAGCAGACCAAGCAGCAGAAGCGGCTACTTATGGACAATTACCAGGACAAGCTAGAGTGAAAGATTTAAATGGAGACGGTAAAATTACAGGAGATGACCGAACTGTTTTAGGAAATTCAGATCCTAAATGGTCAGGAAGTGTAAATTCAACCTTGAATGTAGGTAATTTTGATTTTTCTTTTTCGATTATTACCAATCAAGGGGTTTTAGCCTATAGTCAATTCCATGAGAATTTTACCAATATGAAAGACAGAGGAAGACAAAAATTTGATGTAGCGGATTTTTACGTTCCTGAGAATACAGCAGGTTTGGCTGCACAGTCTTCAAATACGTATCCACAACCTGGTAATGAAGGTACTTATTGGAATGATAGTAAAGTAGGATATTATAGAGATGCTTCTTTTGTAAAAGTAAAAAATATTTCTATTGGCTATAATTTTGATGCAGATTTAATGTCAAAATTGAAAATGAAAAATATGAGAATTTATGCTAATGTTTTGAATCCATTTGTATTTACAAAATATGAAGGGTATGATCCGGAGTGGGCAACAGCTTCATTTAATACAGCTCGCGTAAGTTCGATTACCTACCAATTAGGCTTAAGTGTTAATTTTTAATTTAGAAAATGATGAAAAAGATTATATATAGTTTATTAGTGCTATCGTTGTTCTCTTGTGCTGATTTTATAGATGAAGAAAATAAGAGTAGTGTTGATGCAGAAACATTTTATTTAACTACTGAAGGATTTCAGAGTTTAATAGATGCTAATTATTCACAATTGCGCGAAATATATGGAAACGATGCGTATGTATTTTGTGCAGGAACCGATTTATATGCTGTAGGGTTAGGTAGAGGAACAGAACCAGAAGGATTATCTCGCTATCTACAATTAAATCCAGCCTCTGATGGAGGAATAGAAGAGTTATATTCTAGTTGTTATCAAGCAATTCAAAGAGCAAATATGGCTTTGTATTATTCGGAATTGACGGAACAAACTTCGAATATACCAACTTTAGTGGGAGAAATAAAATACTTAAGAGCTAATGCTTATTTCTTGTTAGTTCAATCTTTTGGAGGACTAGGAATTGTAGATGAATTTATTCAAAGCCCAACTTTAAGTTTTGATAGAAATTCAGCTGAAGAAGTATATGCAAAAATTATTCTAGATTTGGAAGAATCACTTGATTTAGTATCAGAGGGCGGTTATGCAGGAAAAGTAAACAAGAGAGCCGTAAGACATTTATTAGCTAAAGTGTATTTAACTAGAGCTTATGAAAGTTTTGGACAAGCTTCTGATTTTGCAACTGCAGCTTCGTATGCAGAAGATGCTATTGCTGGGCAAGCATTATCTATTCCTTTTGCCGATTTATGGGAGCCTGGTAATGAAATGAATGCAGAAACTATTTTTTCTGTACAATTTTCTGCGGGATCAATAGCTACAGATCCAACAAATTTAGGGAATAAACAATCTAATTGGTTTGGACCTTATATGGGAGGCCCCGATGTCGCTGGAGATGCACCTTGGAGAAGTTACACACTATTAGCAACTGATTTTGCCTTAGGCTTATTTACACAAGAAGACGAACGCTATGAAGCTACTTTTATGACGGAAGTATATTCTAGATATTTTGCAGCGTATGACGGAGACAATGGCGATTATCCTGCAGGACAAAAAAGTCATTATTATGTTCCACAATGGGCTACTCAAGCCGATATTGATGCTTATGAATTGGTAAACCCTACTACTCAAATTCATTTGTGGGGTACTTATGCAGCCGGAGTGGTAAGTAGTGATTATCAAACCATTCCTGTTAGAAAATTTGATGATCCTAGTTCATTATACGGTAGTGATAAAAGAGTTGGAACAAGAGATATTATTTTATCTCGTTTAGGAGAAACCTATTTAATTGCTGCAGAAGCATATTTGAATACTAATCCGACTTTAGGTTTACAAATGTTAAATACCGTTAGAACAAGAGCTGGTATCACAACTCCTTTAACATCTTATGATATTGATACCATTTTAGATGAAAGAGCCCGTGAGTTATTTGGAGAATACCACAGATGGTTCGACTTAAAAAGAACTGGTAAATTAGTAGAAAGGGCTTCTGCTCACAATTATAGAATTGAAGCAAGTTATTTTGATGGTAACAATGGTGAATTGAAAATTTTAAGACCAATTCCTCAGTCAGCTATCGACTTGAATCAAAATAATGATTTTCCACAAAACCCGGCATACCAATAATATTTGAGTTAGTTAGTAATAAGCTTGGCTTGCAAAAGGCCAAGCTTATTTTACTTTTTACATTATGAACTTCATTTCTAAGCTTACTTTTTTATTCTGTTTTGCTTCCTTTTTTTTGATACAAAAAGGTGTAGCTCAGGATATGTATACCGTTCAAAACGAATTCAACAAGCACAGTAAAAAATATCCGAATATTTCAATTGTAAAAAGTAAAACCCATAAAAAAGTTATAGAAAAAGAAATCGTATATCAAACGATTAATGGAGTTGAAACAAAAATGGATGTCTATCAGTTTCAATCCAAAAAAAACAAACCCGCAGTCATTTTAATTCACGGCGGCGGATGGAAATATGGTGATAAAAAATTAGTAAAACCATTAGCTCAACAAATTGCAAAAGAAGGATATCAATGTTTTGCTGTAGAATACAGAAAGTCTGGTGAAGCAATTTATCCGGCAGGAGTCAATGATATACTAAACGCTGTTCAGTTTATTCGAGAGCATTCGAATGAGTTTAAGGTAGATACTTTAAATATGGCAGTTTTAGGTTGTTCTTCTGGCGGACAAATGGCAGCATTATTAGGAACAAAATATAATGACCATTTTAAGGCAATTGTGGATATCGATGGCATTTTAGCTTTTCATCACCCAGAATCTAAAGAAGGAACTATGGCTGCCGAATGGCTAGGTGGAACGTATGAAGAGGTTCCAGAAGTTTGGGAAGAAGCTTCGGCTTTACATCATGTAAGCGAAGCGAAGTTGCCTATGTTGTTTATCAATAGTCAGTACGAACGTTTTCACGCCGGAAGAGACGAAATGATTCAACAATTAAATGCAAAAAATATCTATTCCGAAATTGTTTCAGTTAAAGATAGTCCACATACTTTTTGGCTATTTCATCCTTGGTTCGATGAAATTGTGCCGCCAATTTTACAGTTTTTAAAAACACAATTAGATTAAAAAGTATTAAGTAAATTAGTATAATGATTAAACTGAATACAGTCCAAAATTATGCCTCAAATAATAATTATATAATAATCCAAAAAACTTGTCAAAAATGAAAAAGACTTCGTTATTAATTTTAAGCTCAAGCTTATTATTAGCAATCAGTTGTAATCAAAAAAAGGAAGCAAAAGAAGAAACTGTTGCAGCAACAGAAACTACTGAAGTTGTACAGCCTAAAACCTATGCTGAAATTTCAGTAAAAGAAGGTGGAAAATGGAATGGTCGCAAGTACGAAGGCGGAACTTTCGTCAATAAAGATTCTATAAATCTTCCTGCTGAACATACCGATCATTCTTGGTATATCCGTTATGAAGGTCCGGGTTGGGAAAGTAATAAAATTGGTTACCGTTTGTATTTAGATTGGAGAAATGCGATTGATATTTACGGTAAGAAAACAGATAGTATAGTTTTACCGCAAGTAGGGCAAGATGGTTTCGAATCGTATCATCACATGAGCGACTGGGGAATGGATATTCTTAAAGTGAAAAAAGGTTTAGGAATTGGTTCTATTGGTCGTTGGGTTGATAAAGAAGTTTTGCATTTTAACAACGTAGAAGAAACAACGGCAAAAGTTGAAAATAATGCTAGTAATTCTACGATTCATGTTAATTATAAAGGTTGGGAAACGGCTGGTAAAAAAACAGATTTATCAAGTACGTTAACTATTTTTCCTGATGACAGATATACTAAACATACCATCCAAACATCGGAAGCTTTAGAAGGAATTTCTACCGGAATTGTAAAATTAGAGAATACCACAAAATATGTAAAAACGAGTCCTAACAAAAAATGGGCTTATATAGCAACCTATGGTGTTCAAACTTTAGTTCCCGATCATTTAGGTATGGCTATTTTCTATCCTACAGATGCTGTAGCTAAAACTTTTGAGTGGGATCAAGATCATTTAATTGAATTTAAACCTACAACTGAAGCGGTTTCGTTCTATTTCTTAGGAGCTTGGGAAAAAGAGAAAAACGGAATTAAAACGGAAGCTGAATTTGTCGCTTACTTAGATCAATTATTAGAAAGATTAGACAAAGAAAATACATTAGATAAATAATGAAAAAGAAAGTATTCGCTTTATTCTTTATTGCTGTAGCTTTAGTGAGTTGCAAAAAAGAAGAAAAAGCACCTGAGACCGAAAAAACGCCTTTAGTTGTTTCCGATACCTTAAAATGGTCGGAACGTATGGCGCAAACATTAATGCATCATCATCCGGAAGCGTACCAAATTGACGATAAAACAGAACCTAAATGGGATTATGTTCATGGTTTGGTAATGACTTCTTTCGAAAAATTATACCAAAAAACACATAAAAAAGAATATTTCGATTATGTAAAAGGGTATGCTGATGCTACAATTAACGAAGATGGTACCATTGTAAGTTATGAAATGGAAAAATACAACATCGACATGATTGAAGCCGGAAATAGCTTGTTCTTTTTGTATAACCAAACGAAAGATGAACGCTATTTAAAAGCCATGCAATTGCTTCGAGAGCAGCTTAAAAATCACCCGCGAACAACAGAAGGCGGTTTTTGGCATAAAAAAGTGTATCCAAACCAAATGTGGTTAGACGGTTTATTTATGGGGTCTCCGTTTTATGCACAATATACGGCAACTTTCGAAGAAGGTGCTGCTTTAGATGATGTTGCCAAACAATTTGAATTAATTCAAAAGCATTTGCTTGATCCAAAAACCAATTTGTTATACCACGGTTGGGACGAAAGTAAAGAAATGGAATGGGCGAACAAAGAAACGGGAACTTCTCCTAATTTCTGGTCGCGTTCTTTAGGTTGGTACGCAATGGCTTTGGTTGATGCTTTAGATTATTTTCCTCAAAACCATCCAAAAAGAGCCGAACTAGTACAATATTTGAATCAATTGGCTAAAGCTTTGGTGAAATTTCAAGACAAAACCGGACTTTGGTATCAAGTTACCGATCAAGGTACTAGAGAAGGAAATTATCTGGAAGGTTCTGGTAGTTCTATGTTTGCTTATGCTTTGGCAAAAGGGGCAAACAAAGGCTATTTACCAAGCACTTACAAAGATGTCGCTAACAAAGCTTTTGACGGATTAATCAACAATTTGGTAAAAGTAAGTCCAGAAGGTTATGTAACCATTACGCAAGTTTGTGCTGTTGCCGGTTTAGGCGGAAAAGAAAAACGTGATGGTTCTTACGAATATTACATCAACGAAAAGAAAAAAGATAACGATCCTAAAGCCACAGGTCCATTTATTATGGCTGCTTTAGAACTGAATAAATAATTGAATTTTGAAAAAAATCAGTCTTTTTATATTGACATTTTTCACTTTAGGGCTGAGTGCGCAAACACAAAGTATGAAGTGGAAAAATGTCATTTTTAAAAATGAATCCGCTTGGTTTGGAATGAAAGAAGCTTCTGAAATTGCAGATCAAGTGGTTTTATACCAAAGAAATAGTGGCGGTTGGCCCAAAAATATCGAAATGCATCATGTCTTAAGTAATGATGACAAAAAGAAATTGGAACAACTAAAAACGGAAGCCAAAGGTTCTACTATTGACAACGGAGCTACAACTCAAGAATTGATTTTTTTACACAAAGTATATGTTCATTTTCCGAAGGAAAGCTATAAAAAAGCTATCATTTCGGGTTTAAATTATATTTTGGAAGCCCAATATCAAAACGGTGGTTGGCCTCAATTTTATCCGTTACAAAAAGGCTATTATTCGCATATCACGTATAATGATGACGCCATGGTAAATGTGTTGAAGTTTCTTCAAGATATTTTAAATTACAAAGATCAATATGCTTTTCTGACGGAAACTCATTTTCAAAAGATACAAACCGCTTTCGATAAAGGAATCGACTGTATTTTGGCCACGCAATACAAACAAAACGGACTTTTAACGGCTTGGTGTGCACAACATGACGAGAATACGTTGGAACCCGCAAAAGCTCGTGCTTACGAATTACCATCATTAAGTGGTTATGAATCGGCTAATATTGTCTTGCTTTTAATGAGTTTAGAAAATCCTTCTTACGAAGTAATTAATGCGGTAAATCATGCCGTGTATTGGTTTCAAAATACCCAATTGCCAAAAACTAAATTTGAAGCTGTTTACGCAGAAGACGGATCGTTAAAAGACAAAATTGTAGTGCAAACCAAAGAAGTAAATCCTATTTGGGCGCGCTTCATGGATTTGCAAACCAATGCACCTTTTTTCTGTGGTAGAGATGGTGTTAAAAAAGATTCCTTATCCCAAATTGATTGGGAAAGAAGAACGGGTTATGCCTGGTATACTAATCTTCCACAAAAGGTTTTAGTTAAATATGATAATTGGTTAAAAAACAAAGTTTTAAATACAAAAGAAAAAGGTAAAAACCAATTTCAAAAAGTAGTCGCTCAAGATGGCTCTGGAGATTATAAAAGTATTCAAGATGCCATTGATGATTCGCCTTCATTTCCTTACGAACGCGTTACTATTTTGATTAAAAATGGCGTGTACAAAGAGAAAATTAAAGTGTATGAATGCAATCCGAATATCACTTTAGTAGGAGAAAGTCGCGAACAAACAATTATCTATTTTGATGATTATTTCGATAAAATCAATTTAGGTCGAAACAGTACTTTTCATTCGTATTCAATGTTGGTGGAAGCTGACGATACCGTCCTAAAAAACCTGACGATAGCGAATACTTCTGGCGAAGTTGGTCAAGCCATTGCTTTGTCAGTGACTTCAAATCGTGTAAAAGTGATCAATTGTAATCTTTTGGGTAACCAAGATACGTTGTATGCTTCGGGTAACGGAAACCAATTGTATTCGAATTGTTATATTGAAGGTACAACCGATTTTATTTTTGGAAACGCAACTGCTGTATTTGAAAACTGCGAAATTCATAGCAAAAGCAACTCGTTTGTTACGGCAGCTTCAACGGGTAAAGACGCAAAATTTGGGTTTGTTTTCCAAGATTGTAAGCTTACAGCCGATGAAAATTTGCATAAAGTGTATTTGGGAAGACCTTGGCGCATTTACGCTAAAACGGTTTTTATGAATTGTACTTTGGGTAGTCACATTTTACCGGAAGGTTGGAATAATTGGTCAAAACCTGATGCTGAAAAGGAATCTTTTTATGCGGAATATCAAAATTCTGGTCCGGGAAGCGATTTGAAAAATAGAGTAGAGTGGGCGCACCAATTATCAGCTAAAGAAGCAAAAAAATATACTAAAGAAGCGATATTTTCGGAATCAAAAAGTACCAATAAACCTTGGTTTCAATTAGATTAAAAGAGTAGAAATGAAAGTTTTAAAAATCATTATAGCGTCAGTAGTATTGTTGATTTCTTGTGATAAAAAGCAAGCAGAAGAAACTCCAACGAATATTACGATTCACACGATTGGTGATTCTACAATGGCCGACAAAGAAAATCCGGAGGTTAATCCGGAACACGGTTGGGGACAAATGTTACCTTCTTTTTTCAATGCCAATGTTACTATTAAAAATCATGCGGTAAACGGAAGAAGTACACGAAGTTTTATCAATGAAAAACGTTGGGATTCTGTGTATAATAAATTGCAAAAAGGAGATTACGTTTTTATTCAATTTGGTCACAACGATCAAAAAGATAACGATCCTAAGCGTTATACCAATCCGTACACGGCGTATCGAAACAATTTAATTCGATTTGTAGAAGAAGCCAGAAGTAAAGAAGCTATTCCGGTTTTGTTTACGTCTATTGTAAGACGAAATTTTAACGAAAACGGAACTTTAGTAGACACGCACGGCGCTTATCCGTTGGTTGTTCGTTTGGTAGCACAAGAATACAATGTTCCTTTGGTTGACGCACAATATGTAACAGAACACTTAGAAGAAACCTATGGAGTTGAACCATCCAAAAAATTGCATCTTCATTTTTTGCCGGGTGAAGTTTCGTATTATCCGGAAGGAAAAGACGATAATACGCATTTGTCTAAATTAGGCGCGACAGAAGTTGCAAAACGTATCGTTAAAGAATTAGGTCAAAAAGTTCCGGCTTTACAAGATTTCATTACAAAAGAAAATGAATAAGATTTTGAAAAATATGACAATGTTAATTTGTTTGGTTTTAACCAATGGATTAGCAGCGCAAGTAACCGAAGTAGCCTTATGGGAAGGAAAAATTCCGAATACTATTTCCAATTCAAAATATACTGAAATTCAAACGATTAAAGATTCCGTTTTGGTAAAAGTGAGTCAGGTTGTAAATCCTACGCTAACAATTTTTAAACCTAATAATCCAAACGGATCGGCTGTAATTATTTGTCCGGGTGGCGGTTACGCTCATTTGTCGATAGATAAAGAAGGTTATAAAGTTGCCGAATGGTTGAATACGTTAGGCATTACGGCGCTAGTTTTGAAATACCGTTTACCATCTGATGTTATTATGAAAGACAAATCCATTGGACCATTACAAGATGTTCAAGAAGCCATGCGTTATGCAAGACGTCACGCCAAAGAATGGAATATTCAAGAAGATAAAATAGGAATTTTAGGTTTTTCGGCGGGCGGACATTTGGCTTCTACATTGTCAACACATTATAATGATGTGGTTTATAAAGTAACCGATTCTGTAAGTGCTAAACCTGACTTTTCGATTTTGATTTATCCTGTAATTTCTATGGAAAACGGAATTACACATCAAGGTTCTAGGACTAATTTATTGGGAAGTTCACTATCAATTGAAATGATTAATAATTTTTCGAACGAAAAGAAAATTGATGCATCAACGCCCAAAACTTTCATAGTTCATGCTACTGATGATCAATCCGTTCCGGTTGAAAGTAGCATCAATTATTATTTAGAACTCAAAAAAAATAAGATTTCCGCTGAAATGCATTTGTATGAAAAAGGCGGACATGGTTTTGGTTTAGGAAGAGAAGATACTAGCTTGTACTGGACAGAACAATGTAAAAATTGGTTGAAATCAAATTATTACTTAGAATAAAAAATTTAAAAACTGCTGTAATCGATTACGTTGTAAATATTTAATACAACACTGCTATTACCATTTAATTTAAAATATTAAATGGTTATGAATTCGATTTACTTAATTCAGTCTATCCCGAGAGGTAAAATACCTTAAGTGCGGTTGTTTTTGCTTGAAATTTATGGCAATCTATAATTCGATTATAGATTCAAAAACTTTTATACAACCAAAACTTATAAATTAAATATGATGAAAAATATTTTTTCATGTATACTTGTAATCGTTTTTACAAGTGTAACAACATTTGCTGCTAATTATTATGTAGCACCTAGCGGGAATGATTCTAATTCAGGAACTATTAGTAGCCCTTTTGGAACGCTAAGCAAAGCATTAAGTGTAGTATCTCCGGGAGATTATATTTACTTAAGAGGTGGTTCATATACCATGACATCTTCTCCTATAGTGATTACAGCAAACGGGACATCTTCTGCAAAGATCTATGTTTATGCCTACGGAAGTGAAGTACCAGTACTTACTTTCAATGATTCAGAGAGTGATTCCAATAGAGGAATTGTACTTGATGGAGATTATTGGCACTGGAAAGGGATTACTATTGAAAAAGCAGGAGATAATGGTATGTTACTATCCGGTAATAACAATACGATCGAAAACTGTATTTTTAGAAAAAACCACGACACAGGTCTACAGTTAAGCCGATATAGTACTTCAGCAACAAATATTAGCCAATGGCCTTCTAATAATTTAATTCTAGGTTGCGAATCTTATGATAACAAAGATAGTGCAAATGAAGATGCTGATGGTTTTGCTGCAAAATTAACTGTAGGAACAGGAAATATTTTTAGAAACTGTGTATCACATCATAATATTGATGACGGATGGGATCTGTATAGCAAAACGGAAACAGGAGCTATTGGCATTGTTACGCTTGAGAATTGTATTGCTCATCACAACGGAAGCTTGACAGATGGTGTTACTTCCGGAGGTGGAGATAAAAATGGTTACAAACTAGGTTCGTCAGCTCATCAGGTTAATCATATTGTTCGTCGTTGTATTGCCTATAAAAACGGAAAACATGGCTTTACCGATAATGGAAATATAGGAAGCATTGAGTTTACCAACAATACATCTTATGACAATGATGGGTATAATTGGCATACCAGAGATGGAGCAAGCCATATTTTTAAAAATAATATCTCATTTGAAAATTCAACAAATGACCGTTTAAGAGGAGACACATCTGCTCCTAATTCGTTTGTAGGAGCTACAGGAGGTTTTACAGTCAATAGTTCTGACTTTGTTACATTGTCTATGGGATCTAATGCTAATCCAACATCTAACGGGTTCCTTAGCTTGGTATCAGGAAGCGATCTGATTGATGCAGGAGTTACAAGTTCCGGAATAACTTATAGTGGAACAGCACCGGATTTGGGAGCTATAGAATTTGCGGGAAGTTCGGGAGGCGGAACAGCTTCAGTTGTTTTAACAGCAAGTGCGGGAAGTAGTTTGGTTAACTTAAACTGGACCATCAGTAACTTGACTGTTACAGGATTAGAAGTTTACAGAGATACGGATTCAGATCCAAGCGGAAGAGTAAGAATTGCTCAAGTAAGTGAAGCTACACGTTCATATACAGATACTTCTGTAACAAGCGGTACAACGTATTATTATTGGATAAAGGCCAATGCAAGTATAGATTCAAATACAACGTCGGCTACACCAAGTGGAAGTTCAGGAGGAGGATCAACTTCAGATAGAATAGAAGATGATGATTCCAGAACAATATCTTATGACGGATCGTTAAAAGCATATACTGCTGCAGATAACGGAAATGCAATTAATTTGTCTAACGCTGCAGGACAACAAATTGTTTGGAATTATACGCCTTCAAGTTCAGGAACGTATCAGTTGACGTTGCGATATACCAGAAAAGGGACAATGAATCCTTCAGTATCTATTTCTATCAATAATGGTTCTAATCAAACATTGTCTTTACCTGAAACTTCATCATCAGCTTTTGCAACAGCTTCAATGTCAGTTAATTTAACAAGTGGAACTAACACAATTGTATTGACAACTAATGCATCAGGAGAAAGTGCAGATATTGATTGGATTGAATTTAGTTCAGGATCAACTTCAAAAGGAAGTAATGTTAAAAATACGGTTACGGAAAAAAGTGTATCATCACTGAAAATTTATCCTAATCCGTCTCGTGATGTTTTAAATATTACAATGCCTGAAATAAATAATTATAAGAGCATAAGTATTATCAATATGTTAGGAATAGAGGTTATGAAGATGAACACTATTACGACTCATAATGTGCTGAATATTGATTCTTTAGCAAAAGGAACATATATTATAAAATTAGATTCTGAAAATGATAGCGAATCAAAGATTTTTATAAAAGAATAATACCATAAAAAGAGGCTGTCTGTTGTTTATCTGAAAAGGAAAACCATTGAATATCAATAGTTATTTTTGTTAGGTTTTGATTAAAAAGATATTCAGTATTTCGTCAACGAAATCAATAGATTAAACACAATCAGATCTTCAACTTCTGAGACAGCCTCTTATCTATTGAATTGATTGACGTACAAAATAGTAGTTATTATTTTGCATAAAATTGAGCCCAGGTAACCAAAGTAATAGCAACTAAAGCTGTTCCAATTCCCCAATAATTGATTTTATTGAACTTTTCTTTGAAAATCAAAATTCCGATAATACTTCCTAAAACAATTACGCCAAAATTCATCATAGCAAATACTGTTGAAGGATTAGAAGCCAGCGCTTTATGTGCTTTCAAATAAAATAAAATATTGCTAAAGTTAACAATTCCAACACCTAAACCAATCCAGACATTTTTCCACTGAAAATGTTCTTTTTTACGAAAAAATTGAACCAGAGTAATCAAAGTCGAAATGAGCAAAGCTCCAAAAAAGACTAAAAATAAGGAAGTGGTGTAGGGAAGTGCTGTAAAACCGGCTAATTGCTTGAAAAAAACATCAATAATTCCATAACCCAGAAAAACTAAAAGCGGAAATAAGATACTTTTTGTAGAAATTGTCGTTTTCGAATTCGTATAAAAAATCAGAAAAACAGACAGGAAACCAATGCCTAAACCAATAGTTTTCAACGAACTAATTTCTTCTTTAAAAATAAAGACCGAAACCAAAATAGGAATACACAAAGACAAGCGTTGTGCAATATCAGTTTTGGCAATCCCGATAGTTTTAACCGAAGCCGCCATAAAAATAAAGACAACCGGTAGGAGTAGAGCCAATATCAAAAACGTTTGCCAAGGCAATTGTAGAGATGAAACCGTATCTAATTGAGGTTGAAACGCTAAAAAACAAAAAATCAAAGCACTGACATAGTTCCAATTGATAATTTGCTGAAAAGAAACCGAATATTTCTTTAAAATTTTGAAGAGGATTCCAACAGTTACGCTACAAATGATACTAAAAATAAGGTATAGCATGGCTTAGATTTTATTGCTGTAAAATAAAGGAAAATTATAGTTTACACCAAAAGAAAAACTGTTCCAAAAAATCATAAAATAGATGAAAGTTTGAAACAGTTCGTATATCTTTTATTGGGGGCAAAAAGATATTTATGGATTGGTTGACCAAAGACCGACATCTTTGACCAAAGCTCTTGAGTTTAATTTTAAATGTGCCAATAACAGTTCAGCAAAATCTTCCGGTTGTAAAACCGATTCCGGATTTCCATCTGTTAAATTCAAATTAATCGACATGTCCGTAGCAATAGTACTTGGAGTCATCGTCATTACGCGAATATTTGATTTGCGAACTTCCTGCATTAAGGATTCTGAAAGTCCAATTAAACCAAATTTTGAAGCACTGTACGCACTAGTTACCGGAGCACCTTTTAATCCAGCTGTAGAAGAAACGTTGACGATATCACCTGATTTACGCTCTAACATTTGAGGTAAAACCGCTCTGATAACGTAGTAACTTCCTAATAAATTGATTTTGATAATATTTTCCCATTCAGCCACTTCTAAATCCATGAATTTACCAAATTTTCCAACACCGGCATTATTGACTAAAATATCAATAGCGCCAAGATCAGCCTGCACTTGGTTTACCGCATTTACAACAGATTCATAATCAGCAATATCAGCAGTAGCAACTGCTACTTTAATCGTTGAATTAACTTTTTTAGCCTCTTCGGCAACCGCTTCTAAATCGGTCAACGTTCTGGAAACAAGAGCTAAATTAACACCTTCGGCAGCCAAAGCTAAAGCTACAGCTTTTCCTAAACCTTTACCGCCACCTGTAATTAAGGCATTTTTACCTTTTAAACTTTGCATAAATGAAAGATTAAGTTTTTATAAAAATTATAGTTTACTATACAAAGATGCATTAATTTTGAATGTTTTAATAGGGAATAGGTTTAAAAAAGAAATAAGTTCCATAATATTGAATAAATGATACAATCCATAAAAAGAGCTTTTGATATTCTGGAGTATATTTCATCTAATGGAAATATGGTTCGGTTAAATGATATTGCAGCAGCATTAAATCTAAAGAAAACCACTGTACACAATTTTTTATATTCTTTAAAAGAGTTAGGTTATATAGAACAAGACGAGTTGTCGCCGCGCTATAGGGTAACTCCCAAAATACAATATTTAATGGCTCCGGACGTGAATTATAACAGCATAAAAGCCAGAATGCGTCCGGTTTTAGAACAAATTACCTTGGCAACCAATGAAACGGCATACTTATCAGTACAAATGGGCATGTACTTTAGACATGAATTAATCAGCGAACCTAACAGTGCTATTAAAATATCATTAGAATTGAATAAAGATTTTGAAATGATGCGAACCGCTATTGGTAAAATTTTCATGGCTAATTCATCACATCTCAGAAATGTATTATTGAATAAATTGGAAGGCGCCGAAAGACAAAAACTAGAAAAAGAATTAGAATTGGTAGCTCAAAATGATTTTGCTTACGATTTTGAAGAATATGAAAAAGATCTGAACTGCATTGCTGTACCCTTACGGGAAAACAACCGCATTATTGGAGCAGTAGGCGTTTCGGGACCCGCATTCCGCTTTAAAAAAGCAGAAATGGATAATACTATAGAATTAGTCAATAAATACATAATATAATTAAAAAAGTTGTATATATTTGGTGATATTTACTAGTTGTGCAACATTATAAAAAACTTCGCGTAAAAAAACACATAAAAATACAAACCTTATATAATGAAGAAATTTCTTTCACTTTTTTTATCAATTCCCTTTTTTGCGAGCTGTCAAGAAAAACAATCCTTAAACTTAGATGGTATTAAAATTGTCAATAAGTTTGAATATTATTCCCAAAAAGATAAAACATCAAAAAAACAACTCGATAAGTCATTTAAAAACTTATTAGGTAAAAGCAATTTATATTCAAAAAATGGTGAATATTGGGAGAATATGAACTTCAATCTCTATCCAATATGCTTGGTTAAAAACGAACTCATTAATACAATCTTTGTTTTAAAAGAAAATCAATTTCCAGATGGAAAACTATCTGAATTATATTTAATTAAGCTAAACCAAAACAACAACTTAGTTGAATGCAAAAAAATTGCTAAACAGGAATCCACCGCCAATTGTTAAAGTGAATTCATTTTAAAAATCAGTAAACTTACAGGAGAAATTACTCAAAACGAAACTTGTGAAATTGGCAGTCAAAGTGATGATGAAAATGAAGATACTACAAAAAAACACTCGGAAAAAACATTAATAGATTTAAATAAATAACGTCGCACAACAAAGGCGGTTAAAAAAAATGGCTTGGTCTAGAATTTCCCGAAAATTCTCCGAATTTTCTAAATTTTGTCTATTTTTGGTTTGGCTTGGTTTTGGCTCACGCCACTTTCTTTAGCCGCGGACCGTAGCCGTAATTTTATAAGACAGTATCGCCTTGAATTCAATACTAATAAGACCTAAAAATGAAATACTAAAAAAATATATCCAGTATTTCTTATTTTTTCAAAAAACAAATACTAAAATTATTACTTACACAACTTTTCCAAACAATAATCTATGTCTTGCCATTTATAAACAAAATAAAATTTCTCATTTTAAAATAAATGAGAACAAGTGTATTATTGAAAATAATAAATTCAACTCTTCAATTACAAGTAAATTACTAGGGTTTCATAAAACTCCTTTTCATGTCGAAATATCAACTGAATTAGATCAGATTTGTATCCTTTTTCATCCCGCCGCATTAAAAATTTTTACTAAAGAATCGTTTGAAAATTTATTAGATTCTGATAACGTTTTCAATGAAATTTTCGGAAATGAAAAATCAGATTTGGAAGAAATTTTTGAATTAACAGACATAACTGAGCGAGCAAAAAAGCTGGAAATTATTCTTTTAAAAAATTTAAAGAATTCAATTTCTGTGAAAATGGAAGAAGCTCTTTTACTAATTCATCAAAAAAATATGTTAAGCGTCGAAATACTTTCAAAAGAACTTCAAATAAGCGAAGTAACTCTATTTCGTTTATTTAAGATGCATTTAGGACAAAATCCGAAATCTTATGTAAAAACCATACGATTTAGAAATGCTCTAAATGATATATTATATGCAAATCAATCTCTAACCAATATCGCATATCAAAATCAATATTTTGACCAATCTCACTTTATTAAAGATTTTAAAAACTTTACTGGTATTCCTCCAAAAAATCTTTCAAACAAAATCTCTATTCGTCAGCAACAGTTGTTATGGATTTATAATAACAAGTGAAAGATTTTTACAATTTTCACAGAGAAATAATTCCTTCTTTTGCAATTAAAACTGTTTAAATGAAATTAAAATATTATTTATGGATTGCTTTTATCTTTTCAAGTGAAATTATAAATGCACAGCAGCAAAATTGCAATTGCAGTCAATCATTGGAAAAATTAATTGAAAAAATAGAGACTGAATATCCCGGATTTGCAGAAAAAACAAAAGATACTTTATTATATAGCACTTTAAAAAATAATTTAAAAAAGGAAACTAAAATAGCAAGCAATGATAGTTGCTTGCCTATTTTAAAAAAATATGTTTCTTTTTTTAAGGACAGACATATTTGGTTGCTACCTAATGAAGATTTACAAAACAATACTGTTTCGGCAAATACACAAAGCGAAATATATAAAATTGACGTAAAAAAGTTCAAAAAACAAGCTTTAAAATCGACAGATAAATTGGAAGGTATTTGGAAAAATGACACTTATGAAATTGGAATAAAAAAAACAAAGCCAAATGAGTATGTTGGTTTCATTATTAATACTGACTCCAAGTTTTGGAAACCCAACGAAATAAAATTTAGACTATTCAACAATGGTACATTTGAATATAAAATGCAAGACCACTCATTACAAAAAGGGACATATTATTTGGATGAGGAACTTTTGTATTTTAAAGAAATACTAACCGAGCTTGTAAAGCAAACTCCCAACAAAATTGTTAGTACTGAAGAAATTACCAACAAAATTAACGAACTCAATGGTTTCTATTGTAAGCGATTAACAGCAAAAACGGCTGTTTTGAAATTATCAAATTTTAGTTATCCATTTGTTGAAACTATTGAGAATTTAATAGAAAAAAACAAGGATATTTTGCAAAATACCGAAAATTTAATTATTGATTTAAGAGGAAATAGTGGCGGTACAACAGATGCATTTCAAAAATTATTACCCTATATATTAACTAATTCTGTGAGAAATTATGGAACTGAATATTTATCAACTCCGTCGTTCATCAATGGTATGAAAAAGTACAGAGCATCGTTAGTTGATAATGAAAAAAATAAAACTCAAATTGCTGATATTGAAAATAGATTGCGAATTTTAGAAGCTAACTCTGGTAAATTTGTCAACTTTTCTAATAGTACTGTTGAAATTGAGACTGTAAATTTTGAATCTAAAAGTCCGAAACAAATTATTTTTTTATCAGATAATAAAATAGGGAGTGCGGCAGAATCCTTTTTACTCATTGCCAAGCAAAGCAAGAAAGTAAAAGTTATAGGTACACCAACTTCAGGTGTTTTGGACTATGCCAATGCCTACTTTTTCGATGATTTTGCCTGTACAAAGTATAAACTACTTATGCCCACTTATCGTTCTTTTCGCTTACCCGATTATCCTATTGATAATATTGGTATTCAACCAGACATATATTTAGATAAGTCGATAAAAAATTGGGAAGAATTCGCAATTGAATATTTAGAAAAATAAAAACTACGGCTAACATCGTGTTTGCAAAAGAGCGGGTTAAGTGCAAAACTGAACTTTTGTACTTTCTTCACCGCAAAAACCATTTTTTATTTGCATAGAAAATGTAAATTAGCAAATAAAAAAATGGTTTTGCTAACGTTGGTGCTTAATTGAAACTGTAGTGTTTTCTACCCCGCTCCTTCGGCAATACCCAAACCGTTAGCAGAAATATTAAAAAAATGCAGGAAATACATTATCAAGAAAAAAAAATAAACGATTTTATTAAAAGTCTAAATTCGAATTTGGATGCTATTAATCAATTAAATGAGTATTTTAGTTATTGCCAACAAGGAGAAGAAGAAAGCATTTGTAAAAAAATAGATAACCATACTTGGAACTTCAACAAAGACTTAAGATTATTATGTTTAGTAATATTAGCATATTTAGAGAAAAAGGATTATAAAAATTATTATTCACTTTTTCTTACTTTTAGTAAAGATATAATTAACAAAAAAAGAAAACATTTCATAAACGTCTTTAATAATGATGAGGAACAAGAATCTTGGTTTTATAGCAAATCGCTAAATGAATTGATAACTTTTTTAGAACCATTCTATTCATTTGATAAAGACTTCAATAATAAACCTGGGATCTTATATTTAGAAAACATACTAAAAAGTACATCAATTATTTTAAAAGACTTACAAATTGTACCAACATGTGAAAAAGAAGTTTATGATGGTGTAAAATTTGTCATAAAGAACACATATATAGATCACGTCAAAACATATAAAATTAGTGGAAGTGCTAAAACCTATATTCCAGACATTTTGTTACCATCTTTAAACTGTGCGATTGAATATAAATACGCAAACGATTTAAACAAACTAATTGAAACTATTGACCAAATCGTAATTGATGTAAAAGGCTATTCAAATGACCCTATTTATAAACATTTTTATGCAGTATTTTATGTGAAAACAGGAATATGTGCAGAACATAGATTTAATGAAATATGGAATTCGAAAGATTTTCCAGATAATTGGAGTCCCATATTTATAATTGGAGAATAAACACTTCTGCTAACAAAGGCGGTTAAAAAAAATGGCTTGGTCAAGAATTTCCCGAAAATTTTCTAAATTTTGTCTATTTTTGGTTTGGCTTGGTTTTGGCTCACGCCACTTTCTTTAGTCGAGGACCGTTAGCTGTAATGTTACCAAAAAACGTGTAAAAAATATTTAATGAATCTATTTCAATACACTATATATCGTTCTTTTAATGAAAAAGAAACTAATGATTTCGAATTAATATTTAAAGATTTAAAAAATCAAATTGAAGTATACAAAAAACAATATGACCTAACAATTAAATCATATTTAGCGGAGTGGAAAGATGAGTTAAAAACTTCTGAAAGTAATTATAAAATAATCAAATCTTCTGCAGAAAAAGTCTATCAGGAAAATTATTCAAAAAATGACGAATATGCTCATGAGTATGCAATGAATGTTTCAGGACTAGATCATATTGAATATCATTACCATGAAACTGTTGAAAGGATAAATTTAAAGTATAATGAGTTCTTAGATTTATTCAGTAAATCGACAATTATTGCTTTATACTCACTAAATGAAAGTATCTTAAACAAGATTACAAATCTGTCTTCAGATTTTTTCAATAAAAAAATTAAACCATCACATTTTAATTCAAAAGATTATTTAAATGCTGAAATCCAGTATTTAGAATTAGTTATTGAAATAGATATTTCAACTTTAGAAAAATATATTTCTAAATTAAAAGATATTCAATATCTAAGAAATACCATCATCCATAATTTATCAGTATTCTCAAAGATTGACGAAGCTTCTAAAATTTTACAAAAATATTCTAGCAGTCTAAAACTAGATAACAACACGGGGTATGCTTCAATAATAAGCTCAAAATTCACTAAAGATTTATTCGATTTACTAAAGGAATTTTACGAAGAACTATTTTGGCTTATAGAACAAAAACAAGAATTACAAATTATTAAGAATGGATTAAAATTTTGGTTAAGCGTTTTAGATAAAAATTTAACAATAGATTATTTAAAATTTTCAAGTTTTTCATCTAGCGAGAAACAAATTCATTTTTGCATCAATTCAAAAGAACTAAATCTAACAAACTGTAAATGTAAGATTATTTTAAAAAAATCGACAAAAGGTTCTTTCTCTTACATTAACCAAACTAACAATGAAAAGCTTACTGAGTTCTTAGAATTTGAAAACAAAAGTAAAGCATTTTACATATCAGATTTTTTTGAGGTTTTTAATGTCTGTAACAAAAATTATCAAATCAAAGTGTTGATTTATTAAAAACAAATACTACAGCTAACAAAGACGGTTAAAAAAATGGCTTGGTCAAGAATTTCCCGAAAATTCTCCGAATTTTCTAAATTTTATCTATTTTTGGGTTGGCTTGGTTTTGGCTCACGCCACAATTTTATAGCCAAGGACTGTTAGCTGTAATTTTCCAAGACCGCGTAATTTACAAAGAAAAATAATGAAACTGACAAATAATGAAAGTTAAAAAATTAGAAATTGATAATCTTATAACTGAAAGATTAATACTCATTCCATTCACAATTGACATTTGTAAAAATATTTTAAACAATGATTATAGAGATTTAGAAGTCTTGAACTTAAAAAAAGGTAAGAGTTGGCCAGACGCAGACGTTTTGGATACATTACCAAGAATAATCAATAACTTAAGTAAAGTAGAATTTCCTACAGGTTATGAATCTTGGATGATTATTAAAAAGGACACTTTGGAAGTAATTGGAGATTTGGGTTTTAAAGGATTTAATAATGAAGAAGAAAATATTGATTTAGGATATGGTATAATCAAAGAGGAAAGGCGAAAAGGTTACGCAGAAGAAGCTGTAAATGAAATAATAAAATGGGCTTTCTCAAACGAAATAGTAAAAGAAATAACTGCAAATTGTTTAATAGAAAATATAAGTTCTATAAATCTATTGAATAAATTCAAGTTTAGACAAGTAAAGACAGAAAACGATATGATATATTGGAATTTACTTAACCCTATCCATCAATAATAAACTAAAACTACCGATAACATGAGGGGTGCGTCAGGCGGGCTGAAGTACAAAATCCAACGGTAGTTTTCAATTAAACTTTGGTAATAAAACCAGCTTTTGTACTTCGATTTCCCGACCGAATGCAAAGCCGGAAAACGTTAACAGCTATAATAAAACAGAATTTGCAACAATTGACTAAATGAGAAAAAAGAAAGATTTACCATTAGTGATTTTAAAAGCGTTGGAGCCTTATGTTAATTTAAAAGGCGACAAGTTTGAAGTTGTTGAGCCCAAAGAAAGTTTATTAAAAGTAATTGATAAAGACTCTGAATCTCAATTTCATTTCACAATTCATAAATATCAACGAAATACTAGTAATGGAAAGTTTCAATTTCTAATGACAAGAATGCCTAAAGACAATAATGATAATGGCAATATGCAAAGTTGGTTAGAGATAGATTCCTTAAAATCACAATTTGAATATTGGCTAAAATTATTAGACGAATATGAATCTGTAAATTCATTTTTTGACGACCCAATTATAATATCATTTAGCAAGGAATTTTATGAAGAATTTGAAATAATTGAGGAAGATGCTGAAACTAATCCACTTAACACAAAACAAATTTTACTTCTTGATAATTATTTAGAAACGATTGACAAGAAGCTTTTAGAATTCAAGACTGAACACAATTCACAAGATATTGAAGAAATAAAAGAAGACATTCTCATACTTCGTGAAAACCTAACGAACAAATCTAAAAAATGGGTTGTAAAAAGGTTGACAAGTATTTGGGCAAAAATTGCAAAACAAGGTACAAAATTCATTAAAGAGTTTTTAAGTGAATCAAAAAAAGAACTTATAAAACAAGGTGTTAAAGGACTAATAGAATATGTAAAAGAAAACGGAATTGACTTGTTAAATTAAAATTACGTCTGTTAACATCATCTATAAATTATGGCTAGTTGTGTGCACATTTGCCGGATTTTGTTTCATCAGTTCACTTCACTCGTGTTTCTAAAAATTCGAAATTAAATTCTATATTTGTTATAGTTCGGTCTGTGGTGTTTCGCCACAATTTTATAGCCGAGGATAATTAGCGGTAATTTTACCAAGACTACCTTAAAGACAATAAAATCTAAATATTTTGAAAATAATATTTAATCAATAAATGGACATAAAAGTAACAGATATAATAGATCAAAAATCTTATGACAAAATTGTCGAAATTCTTGTTGAATACAATTTAAGTAAAACCAAAGAGTTTAATAATGAGATTAATAAACCTATAGAAATAATTGCGAGAAATGAAAAGAAAGAAATTATTGGCGGACTATATGGTCGTTCTATTTGGGGAACACTAGAAATTAAAACCTTTGCCATTAAGGCCGAAAACAGAAACAGCGGAATTGGAAAAAAATTACTTTTAGAAGCAGAAAAAGAAGCAAAAAAACGAAATTGTAGGTTTATAAGTTTGGATACTTTTTCATTTCAAGCACCTACATTTTATGAAAAACTTGGATTTGAAAAACTTGGAACGGAAAGTGATTTTCCAAAAGGATTTGAAAAATATTATTATCGAAAAAAAATATAAAAACTATCGCTAACACGGGTTTTGCGTCAGGCGGGCTGGCATGTAAACTTGAAGCTTTGAGCTTCAAAATGAACTTTTGTATTAAATTGAAACTTTATGCTCCTAAACCAGCCCGAACGCAAAGCCCAAAAACGTTATCAGCAATATTTACATGACACGCTATGATAAACAACTTTCCCGAAATACTAACTGATCAAAAAATTAACGACAGACACATTGACTTTCGAAATGCTCTATTGGGTTTAGACAAAAATGGAATTAGTATTGAAAATTTCGAATACTTGACAAATATTTACAAGTCAACAAAACAACTTGATATTAGAAATAAAATTTTAAAATTGTTGTATGACTTTGACTTTGTGACATTAAAGGAATTCTTTTCAAATGCGTACAAGAAAGAACGATATTTAGATATGAAAATCTATGCTTTGCGTGGACTTTCAAATTTTATTGGAGAGAAAGAGATTGCTAAACTGCTTGAAAAGTTTAATCTAACATTAGCAAAAAGGCAAGAAACAACACCATATAACTACCAAGAATACGAATTATTAAAAGGAAAAAATGCTTTACCATTTTTAGTGAAGAAATATGGATATAGCTGTTTTAAAGAAACCTTGGAGCAAGTAAACAAACAATATGATGCAATGCCGGAAGCATTCAAAGGACATTTTACAACAGACGAAAATGGAGAAAGTGTAATGTTGAGAAAACCAGAAGAAATTAAAACCATTATGGATAAATTTTGGGAAGACGACAGAAAAAAATACGTCAAATAATATGCTGATAACACGGATTTTGTAATAGTGGAGCGAAATTGCAAAGTTCAACTACAATTCTTTAATTGAACTTTTATCCAAAATTGCAAATTTATGCTTTGATTTTCTTATCATCGCAAAGTCCTAAAAAATGTTAGCAGAAATTTCACAAACCGTATGAAAAAAATCCTCCTTTGTTTAACAATCCTATCCTTCTTATACTCATGTGATAAGGCTTACAAAGTAATTAGTGATAAGGATTTTAAAAAATTCACTGTACAAGATACATTGACAAATAAGTCAAATCTTTTGGTCATGAAAATCGGTGAAACCATCGATGATGAATATTCAAGACTTTTAGTTAAATCAAATCGCTTATATCTTTTTGAAAGTGGTTGTGAATTGGAAAATGATTCAATAATACTTTCTTACTATCCTGCGTTTATAATTGATGAAGATGGTGAATTTCGTAAGAATGGTATTTGGGTTTATTCTCAATTTTATACAGAAGGTAAATTTCCTTTTCACACAAAAGGTATTAAATTCAGTCCGGATTCGATTCCTAAAAACTGGAATAAAAAATTACCGACACAGGAAGGTATATATTTTTACGAAAATAATACGTTAAAGATGATATCTAAAGAACAGTCTGAAGAAAAATTTAGAGAAAAAGAGAAAGATGGTTTTTATTTTTTTCCAAATAAAGGAAGGCTATTCGATAGAATCAATATAACCGAACTAGATTAGAAACTTCTGCTAATAGAGGTTTTAAGAAATGGCTAACGCCGGTTTATAAATATTTAACAACAGAACTTAAAAGTTTTATGATATTGAAAAATATTTTACCTGCAATTATTGGTAGTTTATTAACTTTAATAGTTGGATTACTATTATTTACAAAAGGTTATATTTCACACATAAAGGTAACTGAATTAGGAATTGTAGAAATAAAATGGGATGAAATAAAAGATATAACTTTTGAAAAAGTAAGTTTGGAGTTAAAAAACAATGGGGTTAATAAAAATATTAAGGCTTTGACCAATTAAAAACTTGTGTATTGTACAAATATGGAAATAATTAAAGCGGAAATAACAGACAATGAAATATTGACAATAATTACAAAAAAGTCTAAAGCATATTGGGGATTTTCGGAAGATGTTTTGAAAGAATGGGAACATTTATTAACTATAACAAGAGACTATATTGAACAAAATAAAGTTTATAAACTTGTCGAAAACAACCAAGTTATCGGATATTATTCTTACTTTTTCGTTAATGAAAACACTATAAAACTTGATAATATTTTCATTCTTCCAGAATTTATCGGAAAAGGATTTGGTAAAATATTGATGAATGATTTTCTAAGAAATACTAAACAATTAAATATTGAAAAAATAACTCTTGACGCTGAACCAAATGCTGAAAACTTTTATAAAACTTTCGGTTTTGAAAGAATTGGACAACTTGAAAGTTCAATAAAGCACAGATATTTACCAATAATGGAATTAAAAATTGAGAACAACAACAGCTAATAATAGTTATAAATCACGACTGGGTTTAATACATCTTTCAAAGTTTCTTTCATCAGTTCATTTCGTTCATGTCTCTTAAAATCTAAAAGTTTGTTTTATATTTGGACTCGCTCGGTTTGGGATTTCCTCCAAAATTTTATAGCCGAGGATTGTTAGCATTAACTCTAAAAGAAAAACTATGTCTATTTCAATTGAAGGGAAAATAGAATACCTTGATTTATCTTTTGATATTGAAGATAATAATTGGCAAACATGGATGAACCTACCTTCAATTATTAAATTTAATGATAAAATAAATTGGAAAATATTTGGTAATCCTAGGGATTTTGAAGATATAAACGAAGAATATATTGCTAAAAATAAAGGATTCCCGGTTAATCCAAGTTTTGATTTAATCCAAGATATTAAATACTTAAAATTAAATGATTTAAAAAAGGAAGAATTTGGTTTTACACACTTTCTTTATTCTGAAATTAGAACTTTTAATTGGAAATCGATAGTTCAAGAAAGTGAAAGCGATTGGTATAAGCTTTTCATATTAATTGAGAAGTTTATGGAGTTAAAAAATCTTTCAGCAGAAAGAATTAGAATAATAGCATGGTATTGTTGGTAAAGGGCTAATACTGACATCAGCTATAAATCACGACTGGGTTTAATAAACCTTTCAAAGTTTGTTTCACTAGTTATCTGAAAATTTAAAAGTTTATATATATTTGTTTTAGTCCAATCTTGTTTAGGCATACTATAATTTACCTAGGATTGTTAGCTTAACTTTAAAGATAAATAGAATGGGAGGAGTATTTAAAAATATATTTGGTAAAAAGAATGAGTCAAATGAGACTAATCAATTATTAAATGAATATAAAAATATTCCTTGGATGACAGAATCGAGGTTAGATGTTTTATCTATATGTCTTAAAAACGGTTTTAAACCAGCTAGTTCACTACCAACAGAATTTGAAAAGCAGCTTCGTACTTCAATTGAAATTGCAAAAAGATTAAATGCAATCAAAGCAATTGTACTTTGGCTTATGGTTTCAAAGGATAAATTACCAGATAAAAAGATTCAATATTTTATTAAAACAAATGAACTTGAAGTTTTTTTAACAGAGGAAGAGAAATTAATATTAATGAACTCCAGAGAAGATGAAGATGCTAGAAATTCTATTGGTTGGAAATTTGAAAATGCATGGTCTTTAGCTTGGTATTTCGGTTATGATGAACCAGAAATATTTGGTAATATGATGAGTGGTGAAAAAATGAGTGAAATATTAATGAATTTCACTTGTCCTTTAGATGAAAAAATTGAAGAATGGATAAAAACTAAAAAAATAGTTTCAGAAGAAATGGTACTTAAAAAAGAAGATTTGTTTTATTGTTTACATAATGCAGTAAGAAGTGCCCAATTAGGAAGAAAAACTGTTCCATTGAATTTTGATCCAATAATGAATGGTGGAGTTATTCACGAAAGAAGACATTCATTAACGTGGATGGTTTCAAAAGATATAGATTGGGATGAAACAGATTTAAGTACTTAAGAGTCTTTAATGGTTTTATATTGTAATATTTAATTATTTCATTTCTTAAAATATTGATATTTCAGCTAAGCCCTATTACAAATAACTATTCATTTTCTAGAATAGGCAAGAATCACTTTTAACTGCAATCATAAAAAATATGAACGATACAACTTTTATGGAAAAATATTCGTTTATATATTAAAATCTATAAATATGTATAAAATTATTTGTTTAGTATTTTCTATAATTACATGTAATAATTATGCCCAAATTTCCCTTAGTGGAATGGTAACAAATGAAAATAATGAACCTATTCCATATTGCTCTATTGGAGTTAAAAATTTAAATATTGGTGCAATATCAGATGAAAAAGGAAATTACAAATTAATTATTCCTAATGATATTAATGAAAAAATTATTTTCAGTGCCATTGGTTATTTAGAGAGTAGTAAAAGTAAAGATGAATTAATAGAAGACGCTAATGTCGTATTAGAATATAAATCTATTACACTTGCGCCGGTTATTATTTACCAAACAAAGATGAAAGACAAAGTAATTGGTCAAAAATCAAAACCTATGCTTACTTTTTCAAAAATGTTTGATCAAAATGTACCCACAATTGAGCAAGGAAACATTTTCAATGTTTATCAAAAAACCAAATTAAAATCATATAGCTTTTATATCATCCCAAGCTCCAAATTTGAAGAAATCACTTTAAAACTAAATATGTATAGTGCAAAAGATGGTATTCCGGACAAAATACTGCTTTCAGAAAACATCATATACAAAACAAATAATACGGGATGGCAGACTATAGATTTAATTCCCTATGAATTAATTTTTGATGATTTAAAGCAAATAGCCGTAACACTACAACTTGTAAATTATAAACCTTTAGAAAATACCGATTTTGTATTCGGTATTTCGGCAAAGAAATCAATTACAGATGATTTACTGTTCCGTTACCAAAATCAAGGAAATTGGGAAAAAAGCAAAGGTGTTTTTATTGCTAACTTGGCTATTTCCTACGTTAAAAAAAGTGGAGAAAAGGAAATAAAAGAAAGGGAAAATGAAAATCAACCTCAAAACGATGCTGACACACAATCTTTAATCAACTATTATACAAACAAAGAAAAAGCAAATAAAACAAATTACGGAAAAGATAAAAGCGGGAAATATATAGACATAGGCGATGCTAAAATTTACTATGAATCCTACGGTAAAGGAGAACCGTTAATTTTACTTCATGGAAATAACGGCAGTATTTCCGACTTTTATAAACTAATTCCGGAGTTAGCAAAGCATTTTAATGTAATTGCCATAGATACAAGAGGACAGGGGAGAAGTACAGATTTAACCACTTCTGATTATACTTACAAACTATTTGCTGCCGATTTGTTGAGAATAATACAACATCTCAATTTAGAAAAAATAAATATATTGGGCTGGAGTGATGGTGGAAACACAGGTTTAGTATTCAATTCAAAACATCCTGAAAAAGTAAATAAATTGATAACAATAGGAGCAAATTTGAACCCTGATGGTATCCAAGAAAATTTAATAAACACCTTTAAAAGTCAAATATCTGAACAACAAGGAAATCAGCGGTTGATAAGATTAATGTTAAACCATCCTCACATAACTCCTGATGAACTTGAAAAAATAAAAAATCCTGTTTTGGTATTTGCAGGAAGTAACGATGTAATTAAAGAAGAGCATACAAAACTGATCCATCGATTGATTAAAGGCTCCGAATTGAAAATAATTTTGAACGCAAGCCATTACATCCCTTTTGAACAACCCGATGAACTTAATAAAATTAGTATTGATTTTTTACAAAACTGATCCAACCATTCATTGCTCTAAAATTCAAAAGTATTATATATATTTGTTATTTCGGTCTGGGTTAAGCATCACTAATTTGTAATAACAACAGTTAGTAATTGTAAAAGATGCTTTAAATAATACTATACCGACTTCATTAACAACTATAAAAAATGGCACAGATTAATCCTCATATTAATTTCAATGGAAATGCAGAAGAAGCATTTACGTTTTACAAATCCGTTTTTGGCGGAGAGTTTACAAAAATTATCCGTTTCAAAGAACTATCAAGTCCAGAATTCCAGATACCGGAAAATGAGATCAATAAAATAATGCACATAGCTTTACCTATTGGAAAAAACTTTTTAATAGCAAATGATGTTCCGGAAAGTATGGGGCGAACCAATGAAAATGAGAATAGAAGTAAAATTTCAATAAGCGCAGAAAACAAAGAAGAAGCCTACAAACTATTTAATGGACTCTCTGCAGACGGACAAATAGAAGTACCTATGAAAGAAAGCCCTTGGGGAACTTATTTCGGAATGTTTAGAGACAAGTATGGTATTGAATGGATCGTAGAGTTTGATCCAAAAAATATCGGATAAATTGAACCGAAGAAAAGTAACGAATCCTATACATTTTTTGTCATATAAACTAATTCTGCTTTTTGGCTTTGTAGAATACCGGATTGAATTTAAAACATTATTATGAGAAAAATAGTTTACTTAATTTTTATTTTAAATTATAATTTTTGTTTTTCTCAGTTTGGAATAATTCAAGATTCAGATGGCTTTGTAAATGTTAGAAGCTCTGCCAAAAAAGATGATAATATTTTCGACAAATTAGAAAATGGATTTGTAGTTTTTTCTTTTGAAACAGAAGGAAACTGGATTAATATTGATTATAAGAAAGAAGGGAAAATATTAAACGGTTATATTTATAAAGATAGGATCAAATATATTACAGATTTTATGAATATTCCTTTGAATACAAATGTTGAAGGAATAGTAAAAATGGAGAATAAGAATGTAAAAATTGAGATTATAGAGACTGAATTCTCTAAAGAAAAACACAAGCTTATATTTTCTAACGATAATTCTGTACAGCTAGAAAAAATTGACGATTTTAAGATATTTGGAACAGATGGAAATATTCCCAAAAAAGAATATAAATCAATAAAGATTGAAATTAATAAAATAAAAATAGAATTGCCTAAGGTAGCTTTGAGAAATTTATTCGAACCTAATTTATATAATTCAAAGGCAAATTATAATGAAAAAGAAGATATTTTATACATTCATTCTTCAAACAGTGACGGAGCAGGAAGTTATGAAGTAATATGGATAATAGAAAAAATAAAATATAAAAGTAGAATTGAAGTTTATGGCTTTTAAAATAAATTTTAATGAAGGAAACAAAATTATCTTACAGATAAACATCTTCCTTTTGATTCTCATAACATAGAATAGAAAATAAAAAACATAATAAACGGCACTTTAACTCTAATTATTTATAAGCGATAGGAGAGAAGATACCCAATTAATTATTTTATATTTGTTTTTACTCATTTATGTCTTTTATAACATCATAATAAAAAACAGCAAAGATGAAAGAAAAAGAATTGACAGAACTAACGAATCAAGAATTATTAGATAAAAAAGAAAAGACAAAATCTAATTTGATAATAAATGCCGTAATTATCGGAGTTTTGATAGGAGTAACGATTTATAGCGCAGTAAAAAATGGTTTTAGTTTCTTTACTTTTTTTCCTTTATTTTTTGTGTATCTCATCGTTAAAAACGGTAAAAATTATAAAGCTTTAGAAGAGGAATTAAAAAAAAGAAACTTATAATACAAAAAAAAATGAATTGTCAAAATTGCGGACATACTATTACCGGGAATTATTGTAGCAATTGTGGACAAGTTGTTGAACTTCATAGAATTGATAAAAAGTATGCAATTCAAGAATTCCTGAATTTTATAGGTTATGAAAAAGGATTTATTTTTACTTGTAAAGAATTAATAATCAGACCGGGAAAAGTAATATCAGAATACATAAACCAAAACAGACAGAAAATAACAAAGCCTATAACATTTATTATTCTTACATCTGTAATCTATACTTTCATTTCCCATTATCTGAAAACAGAGGAAATACACTCTAACTTGTCAAAAAGCATCTACCAAGATTCAAGTGTTTATCATATAGCAAACTGGATACAAAATAATTATGGACATGCAAATCTCATAATGATTTTACCGATTACACTTTGTACCAAATTCATTTTTAGAAAATATAAATACAATTTTTACGAAACCTTTGTACAGATTTCTTTTATAATGGGAATAGGAATGTTGATATTTTCATTAGAACCTTTACTAAACAAGTTTTTTCCTCACACTTTTATGATTAACGAAACAATCGTTGCGAGTATCGTCTTTATATATATGGGGTGGGCAATTGGACAATTTTATGAAAAAAAGATGAAAAATTATTTTAAGGCACTTCTTGCTTATTTCTTTGGAATGTTAACATTTCAAGTTTTAATTATAGGAATAGGAACCCTTTACGATATAATAATTAAAAAATAGAGTCTCATTTATTTCCTTAAAATACAAGAGGGAAGTAGTCTGAAAATAAAACTTTTATACACAAATTAATTTTTATACATTTGTAGCAGACAAAAGGAAATGGTGTTCTTCCTTACCCAACCGCTCTTTTTAAAGAAGCTGATGACACCTGATTAATTAAATATTGTATAAATTTAATCAGGTAAAGTATGTCTAAAAATAAACAAAGATCATTCAGCAAAAAACAAGAGCTACTATTTAAACTATTCTTCAGAAACTATCCAGCCATTCCTTATATCATCAAATGGACACTAATTAGTTTATTTATAGGATTTTGTATAGGAAGTGCTTCAGCAGGTTTTCTCATTTCTTTAAATTGGGCAACTCTTTTTAGAGAAGAGCATTTATGGTTAATAGCCTTACTGCCTATAGGTGGTTTTTTGATTGGATTTGTATATTACCATTGGGGAAAAGAAGCCGAAGCAGGAAACAATCTCTTAATAGATACCATTCATCAACCAAGGCAAATTATACCTTTTAAAATGGCTCCTTTAGTTTATATCGGAACCATTGCAACACACTTTTTCGGAGGTTCTGCCGGACGTGAAGGTACGGCTTTACAAATGGCCGGAGCTATTGCCGATCAATTTTCAAAACCTTTTAAGCTTTCCGAATCAGATCGAACTATTTTAATTATATCAGCAATTGCAGGAGGATTTGGTTCTGTATTTGGAACACCATTAGCAGGAGCTGTCTTCGGATTAGAGTTTTTTCTAGTAGGACGAATTCGTTACAACGCTATTTTCCCGGCTTTTATAACAGCAGTTATTGCAGATTGGTTTACTAAGCTTTGGCAAGCCCATCATACACACTATCATATAAATAGCATTCCTGATATTTCTTTCCTAAATATTATTTATGCAATTGCTGCCGGTATCTTGTTCGGATGGTGTGCAGCAACCTTTAGCAAAGGTATTCATAAAGCCGGAAATATCTTTAAATCAAACATTTCATATCCGCCTTTACGCCCATTAATTGGCGGAATCATAGTGGCTTTAGCAGTGTGGTTAATAGGAACAACAAAATATATCGGTTTAGGTATTCCTGTCATTGTCAATTCATTTGACCAACAATTGCCGGCATATGATTTTGCATTGAAAATGATCTTCACAATAATTACACTCTCTGCAGGTTTTAAAGGAGGAGAAGTAACTCCCTTATTTTTTATAGGAGCTACTTTAGGAAATGCTTTAAGTTATTTTATTCCTTTACCGACAGGGCTTTTGGCGGGAATGGGATTTGTTGCTGTTTTTGCCGGAGCGACTAATACACCAATAGCTTGCAGTATTATGGCCATTGAACTTTTTGGTGCAGAATGTGGTATTTATGTAGCCATAGCTTGTATTGTTTCTTATTTATTATCAGGACATACAAGTATTTACGTTAAACAAATGATTGGAGAACCTAAAAATAAGAGATTTTCTAATTATGAAGGAAAACGCATAAACGAACTTTAATAGAAAATAAAAGTTCAAACTTTTCAAAAATAGAAATTTGGAAATAAGAAACTAAACTTTCAGGAATAGCTTATATAAAAGAGATTATAAAAAATAAGTTTTATTCTTAAACCATAAGGTTACAATAAATTGCAAAAAAGGAAAATATAAAGTAAAAATGATTAAAATAAAGAGTAATTAAATATTCTATTTTACATAATGTATATTATAGTTCAAAAATAATACAATAAAAATGTAATAAAGCGTTGCAAGAATCTTAATTTAATTTTAGTTTTGTAGCCCATATTAATACTATACCATGGAAAATAAATACGCACAGAAATTAATTGAGAAAATTCAAAAAGATCTTTTACAAGATAAATTTGATGTGGATACAATTATTGACGAATTAAAAAAAATTCGTGAATATTCTCTTGAAGAACAAAATCCGGTTGTTACAAAAGCATTACGTTTAGCTTACGAACATTTAGAATCAAATCAAGCGTTTTTAATTGGTATTCCTGATGACGAACCATTTGAAGCTGAAGATGAAGAAAATGAAAAATTTTCAAATGAAAATGATTTAGAAAGCTTTGAATATTTTCTTTCTTTATTAGCTGATTTATCTAAAAAGAACAATCTTTTAGATCTAAAAGCCTATAACGCAGCGTTTTTAGCTTTTTAAAATCAAACACATTTCTATTTTACATAATATAATCGGTCAAAAGACCGATTTTTTTATACATTTTTTAACGTCATTTTTACATTTAGTTGTTAAATTTGCAATCATTTGAAAGAAATCATGCAAAAACAACAGAAAAAATCAAGAGCTCAATTATTACATCAGTATTATAAGTATACTGGTTTTTATGCTTTTATATGGGAAAATACTAAAAAAGCAATAATGCCATTATTGATTATTGTTGGTATTTTAGTGTTTATCAATTATCGTGTAATGAGTATTACTGAAATGTTGTTGTATGTGACACAAAATTTTAGCAAAACTTTCATTTTTTCATTATTTTTTGCTTCCGAAAGTTTTTTAGGCTTATTGCCCCCTGATATTTTTATTGCCTGGACAAAAACAACCGAACATCCACTACTCTATTTGAGTTTCTTGGCAGTTTTATCTTATTTAGGTGGTGTGATCTCTTATTTTTACGGAAGAAGTCTATTATTAGTTCCTAAAATTAATGAATATTTAGAAGGACGCATGTCAAAACACATTCGTAACATGCAAAAATGGGGTGGTTTCTTAATTGCGGTTGGTGCGTTGTTGCCTTTGCCTTTTGCTATGGCGTGTTTAGCAGCCGGAATGATTAAATTTTCTAAAAAACAATTCTTTGCATTTGCAGCACTACGTGTATTACGCTTCGTAATTTATGGATTTGCAATATATTCTGCTTTATCATGATCAAATTATTTAAAATTGTTGCCTTTTTAGAAGGAATTTCGTTACTTGTATTGTTTTCAAACATGTTAATTGTGAAACCTATTAATATGGCTTTGTATAAATCCTTATTATTTCCGGTTGGAATGGCTCACGGTTTATTGTTTTTAGCTTATATAGCTTTAGCAACAATGTTTAAAATAGAACGAAATTGGGATTTTAAAAAGTACTTCATTATTTGTATTGCATCCGTTTTACCATTTGGTACTTTTTATATCGAAAAACGATATTTAGCAGAATTATAAAACATGAAAATATTCAACTGGGCTGAAAATCTATTTCTGGATTTAGGCTTTGGTCAAAGTTTAAGTACCTACTTGAACTTGATAATCAATATTATTGTACTAATTACAATTGCCTATATTCTAGATTATATTTTCAAAAAAATACTGATTATTTGTTTAGCTATTGTAGCTGCACGAACAAAATCTACTTTTGATGATTTTTTAGTGGCCAATAAAACAGCTAAATACATAGCACATTTGGTTCCTTTACTTTTTGTTTACAAAACCGTTCCCATTATTTTAAATGATTTTACTTCTTGGGAAAGTTTTTTCGAAAAAAGTATTAAAATTTACATCATCTTATTATCACTTTGGATCATACGAAGTGTTTTCAATTCCTTAAAAGATTTTTTAAAAGAAAAACCTCGTTTTAGCGATAAACCCATCGATAGCTATATTCAGGTAGTAATGATTTTTTTGTGGACTTTTGGAATAATATCCTTTTTATCCATTTTGTTCGAAATCAGTAAAACCGCTTTTTTAACCACTTTTGGTTCTATTTCAGCGATTATTATCTTGATGTTCCGCGATACCATCTTAGGTTTTGTGGCCAGTATTTCGGTTTCAGCCAATGATATGGTACGAATTGGCGATTGGATTACGATGGAGAAATTCGGTGCCGATGGTGATGTGATTGAAATTAATTTGGCAACCGTAAAAGTTCGAAATTTTGATAATACCACAACAACGATTCCAACATATAGCTTAATTTCGGATAGTTTTCGTAATTGGCGCGGAATGATAAATTCTAATGGGCGACGTATTAAAAGACAAGTCTTAATAAAACCAAGTTCTGTTCGTTTCGTGAAAACAGAAGAATTGGATTATTTCAAAAGAATTCAGCACTTGACTTCCTATATTGAGCATCGTCAATCAGATATTGATAAATACAATGCTAATAATGAAATTGATAAGTCATTGATTGTTAACGGAAGAAACTTAACAAATTTAGGATTATTCCGAAAATATGTAAACCAATACATTTTACAACATCCGGGAATCAATAAAGACATGCTTATTATGGTTCGCTATTTACAAATTACCGAGCGTGGAATTCCACTGGAAGTATATTGTTTCTCTAAAGATAAAACTTGGATAAATTACGAACACATCATGGCGGATCTATTTGATCATATTATCGCTTCGGTTCGCTATTTTGGTTTGGAAATTCTAGAAATCAGTAACGCAGAAATTACTTCAGAACAATGAAAAACGGCAGCTTAAATTTCGCTGCCGTTTCCATTTTGTTGTTCTAGTCTATCTTTTACATATTCTATTTTGGTTTTACCGTGTGGTGCCGGTTTTCCATCAGGACCTAAATTAACCATGATGATATTATCAATGGTAATAATAGTTTCTCGAGTCATTTTGTTGCGCACTTCGCTTTTTAAAACCAATGAAGTTGTACCAAATTTTACGACTTCAATACCAATTTCTACAATATCACCTTGGTTAGCCGAACTCATAAAGTTGATTTCACTCATATATTTCGTTACCACTTTTGAGTTTTCCAACTGAATAATAGAATACAAAGCTGCTTCTTCATCAATCCAAGCTAATAATGTTCCTCCGAATAATGTTCCGTTAGCGTTTAAATCTTCCGGTTTTACCCATTTTCTGGTGTGAAATCTCATGTTTTGCAATTTTATAGATTAGTGGCATAAAGGTAACAATTTATAAATATTTAATCTTCTTCAAAAGCATTAAAAGCAGCTCTTTTTTCTTTAAAAAGTTTCATTTTAATTTTAGAATAGTCATATAAGATCACCACAACTAAAATAGAACAAACAATGTAAAAAACTCTAAAATGAATATGAAAATATAAAATTCCGGAAACTATTGCGCCGGTAACATATGATAAAAAGATAGTCATCAGTAACTTAACTCTTCTTACCAAATCATTATTATTGCGAAACTCTTCTTTGGTAAACATGGAAAAAAGGATGGCTAAATCGGTAGTTGCTCCGGTTAAATGCGTTGTTTTTACCGAAAAATTAGAAATACTGGCCGTTAATCCGTTTTGAAGACCCATGGCAAATAACATAAATGCCAATAAAATTTCGGTTTCAGTTAAGGTTTCTTCATAAAAAAATTGACCATAAATGCCTACTCCTAACAAACAGCAGATTTCTATAATTAATGGTGTAGCATGAGCAAGATAAGCGTTTTCCTGATTAAAATGAATCACAATAAAATTAGAAACGAATCCGCCAAAGAAAAACAAGAAGATCCACCCCATTACCACAGCCGATTTAAAAAAATCACCTTTGGCTATTTCAGCAGCTAAAATGGCATAATATCCGGTTACATTTGAAGAGAAAGAGAAAAAAATTAAAAGCGAAGCAATATTAGTCATTCCTGCCGAAAAAGCAGTTAGCGAACCTAATCGCAAGTTATCCATTAAAGTACGTGAATTACTGTATTTACTGAGCATATTGTTTTTTTTCCTTGGTAAAAGTTAATTTGGCGATTCCTCTGATCTCTATATCCGATTCAAAATTGATAATCATAACACTATCGTTAATCACATCAATTTCATAATTTTCTATGTAGTGATTTTTCCATTTCAGCTGTAAAATATGACCACGCCCTTTTAAACGCCATTCCAATTCCTTAGTACTATTAGGTCCAATCAATAGTAAAGAGCGATTCGGTTTAAAATCCCAGGTTTCCGCTTGGTGGATGATTAGTTTTTCTCCTAAAAGTTGTTTGATCTCTTCAGAAGTTTTAGAGATTTTTTCGTTACCGACTTTATTCACACGTTCGTATTCCCAACTTACTTCTTTCCATTTTCCTACAATCAAATGTTCCGGCGTTTCTGAAAAATGAACAGCTAAAATAAAGATGCTCATAATGGTCAAAAAAACAGCGATATAAATTCCGGCAATAAGTTTCATTTTGATGTAATGAAATGTATAATATTTTACCACTGCAAGATACTATTTTCTTTTGTAGAAATAGAAAATTTAACGCAACTTTGTTAAAACAGAATATTTTTTATAGTAAAACGAAGAAAATATTGTTTTTAATTAAAAGTAATTAACAATTGATTCTTAATAACTTATCTTAAGTTAACATAAAGTAAACAATAGATTTTGTAAATTTAAGATAACCAAAAAAAATAAGAAATGAAAACGAAAGATGAAGCCATTTTAGAAATCCGTGGTGAATCTATTGGCTTAGTAACCGAAAGTTCGAGTTCTGAAGAACGATTTCAAAATCAAACCCTCCGTCCTATTTTAAAATTTCAAAACGATTTATTTTTGGAAGTCTTTAAGAACTATGCTACCAAACAAAAAAGTGTGTTTTTTACTTTAACACCCGAAAAAAAGATGAATTACATTGAAAATGCCATTCAGCGCGACATTAAGTTTCGAAATTCACTGAAAGGCATTATCATTGGTATGTTTACCATTACCGAATACAAGGAATACATTCAAAATTCGTCAAATATTAATAAACGAATGATGAATTTGTTAATTGAGCGTTTGAAAAACCAAGTACAATTATTAGAAGATTAATACAAACTTTCGCCGTTAAGATTGGTCGTTAACACATTACTCATGTAATCAAAAAACGGACGCATAGCGGCGAAAGTTTTCAATATTTCTTGTGGAAAATCAGCTTGTAAAACCTGTTTGTTGGTAAATTTTCGAACCAATAAATATTGTTTTTTTCGTATCAAATCGATATCCGTATGGTTTTTGTCAAAACCTTTGGGAGCAGTTTTCAATTCGTCACCTGTTAATGTTCCAAACGTTTCAACAATTTGAGGCTGCTGTAAAATGGAGCGTAATTCTTCAGCATCAAGTTCAATTTCTTTGCGAATGCGTTGTAAATCTTCTGCATTAGGTTCCCAAAATCCACCGGCTATAAAGCTGTTATTATTCTCAATATGCAAATACATTCCACCACGCAATAAAGGTTTAGTTCTTGAAAATGAAGCACTAAAATGAGTTTTATAAGGTGCTTTATCTTTTGAAAAACGAACATCGCGGTAAATTCTAAAAACATGTACTTTTTCAATACTGTCTTGTTTGCCAAGTTCACTTCCTATATGTTGGAAGAATACTTTAGCATTTTGAAACTCCTGATCGAATTCTTTTTTATGTTCGGCAAACCATTCACGGGTATTGTTGGCTTGTAATTCGTTTAAAAAATCAAAGGTTTTTTGACGGATCATTTTTATTTTTAAAGGTACAAAAGTTTAGGGAAAGAAAATAGCTTTTATAAAATTATACTGTTGATTTAAAATAAGATTTTACTGTTAAATTTTTATTTTAATAAATAGATTATTTGGATATATTTGTGGAATTGTTAAATAATTAATTTTTTGTTTTTATAATGATAATTATTAGTGCAGTTGAAATAACAAACTTTAGATCTATTGTCAAGCTAGAAAAAGGGTTTTCTCCTAATCAACTTAATGTTATTGTAGGTCAAAATGACATAGGAAAATCAAATTTTTTAAAAGCTTTAAATTTATTCTTTAACGGAGAAACTGAGATTGGTAATGCTTTTAGATTTTCCGACGATTTTTCTAAGTTTGCTAAAACACCAAATAAAAAAGCAGAAGAGATTACTATTAAAATTTACTTCCAAACTCCTTTAAGATTCAAACATAAAGAAACAATTATTTGGACAAAAGTTTGGAGAAAAGAAGGAATACATAAAGATGAAATTAAAACTAGTAGTGGCAAAGAACCTTCGGGAAGAAGTGGTTCGCTCCAATGGGTTAACAAAGATTAAATTTAAATATGTTCCAGCGGTAAGAGGTACTGAATATTTTAATCATTTAATGGGAGAATTACATGATGCTCTTAGTGAAATAACACCAACTGCCTTTAATGAAGCTTCAACAAGATTTATTGATGGACTTAAAGATCAAGTTGAAATATTAATAGATAATATAGCAAGTGATTTAGGGTATTCAAGCCAAATTGGAATACCTACAAATTTTAAATTATTATTTTCTACTCTCGACTTTTCATTAGATAAAGGAGGAATTGTAATATCTTTAAATAAAAGAGGAGACGGTATAAAAGCTCAACATATTCCAATAATTCTAAAATTTATAGCAAATCACTATAAATCAATATCAGGACAAGCTGTAATTAATCCTGAAACAATATGGGGTTTTGAAGAACCTGAAAATAATTTAGAAATGGGAAATGCTTTTAAATTAGCTAAAATATTTGCCGGATTTTCTACTGATTTACAAATTTTTATAAATACCCATTCTCCAGCTTTTTATTCGCTTGCAAAGGAATTTACAGATAGAACCAATTTATATTTAGTTAAAACTGAAACAGATGAGATAGGAACACAATTAAATAAAATTGATGTAAATGATATACAGATTTTTGATAAAGAAGTTGGAATTTTACCTTTAATTACGGATTACATTTCTAAAGAAGTTGAGCTTAGGCAAAAAGCTGAAGAAAAAGCAAAAAAATTAGAAAAGCTTAGAAGTAACACAAAAATTTTAGTTTTATCAGAAGATCAAGATTTGACATATGTCAAAAAAGCATTTGAAATACAGGGATTTAATATGGAGACTACAGAATTTATTTCTTATGAAAGTCGTTCTAATTTATTAGCAGCTATGCAATCTTGTAAGATAAAACTAATTGATAAGCCTGATTTAACCGATATTATATTTCATAGAGATAGTGATATTTTTAATAATGATGAGCCAGATAAAGATCGAGTTTTGAAAAAACTTAAAAGTCTTAATGAAGATAAATTTAATAAAATTAGATTCCATTTATTTCAAACTGAGAATTATGATATAGAGTCATACTTTATAAATGCAGAACATATAAACTCTCTATATCCTAATTATTCAATAATACAAATAGAAAGTTTTATAGATGAAGCTACAGAAGAAGCAAAAGAGAAATCGTTGGATAAACTTTATAATAAAATTGAGATTTATAGAAAACAAGCTGAATTAAATGGAGAAGGAATAAAATTTAGCTATCCTAAAACTATTGAAAAATTAAAACAAGAATACGAAAGTAATCCAAAAAGATATAGATATGGTAAAACCGTTTTAGGTATATTGAAAGGTAAATTACAAAATGGTTTTGGTAACATAGATTTATTACAAACAACAGATAAAATAAAGATTCCTAGTTTGATTAAAATATTAGGAGATTCAATAATTTAAAATAAGGAGAAGCAAATCATTACTTCTCCCTTTCTTTTAAAACGTTAACGACATCGTTTAGTTTATAATTTTTGGCTTGTAACAAAATCAAATAGTGAAACAATAGATCGGCACTTTCGTTTAAAAACAAATCGTCGTCGTTGTCTTTGGCTTCAATAACGACTTCAACAGCTTCCTCTCCTACTTTCTGCGCAATTTTATTGATTCCTTTGTTAAACAAAGAAGTGACATAACTATTGGTTTCAGCATTACTTTCGGCTAATTCTTTGCGATTAGTAATGGTTTCTTCTAAATGAGTTAAAAATCCATATTCCTGATTGTTAACTTGTTGCCAGCATGTATCTGAACCTGTATGACAAGTTGGTCCCAATGGTTTTACTTGTACCAAAAGCGTATCTTGATCGCAATCTTCGGCAATGGAAATCAGTTGTAAAAAGTTACCGCTTTCCTCGCCTTTGGTCCACAATCGGTTTTTACTTCGGCTAAAAAAAGTTACTTTTTGAGTAGCCAACGTTTGTGCCAAAGCTTTTTCGTTCATGTAACCCAACATCAGTACGTTTTTAGTTTCTGCATCTTGAATGACAGCCGGAAGTAAGCCATCGCTATTTTTTGAAAAATTTGGTTTCATATTTTTAAATGTATCATTAACGAGTTAAAATAATTTGTATGATTGTCACTTCGAGTGAAATAGAGAAGTTTTAAACCTTCCGAATCACAATATTTTGATCGGCTAAATACTGTTTCAATTCCGGAATGGGAATTTCGTTAAAATGAAAAACGCTAGCAGCCAAAGCGGCATCGGCTTTTCCTTGAATAAACGCATCGGCAAAATGTTCTTTGGCTCCTGCTCCACCCGAAGCAATTATCGGGATATTGACCCAAGACGACAATTGGGCTAAAGCTTCGTTTGCAAAACCATTTTTGGTTCCGTCATGATCCATAGAAGTAAACAGAATTTCTCCGGCGCCCAAATTTTCAACAGTTTTTGCCCAATCAAATAAATCGATTGCAGTGGCTTGTTTACCACCAACCAAATGTACTTTCCATTGGTTTTCAATTGGTTTCGCATCGATGGCAACCACAACACATTGGCTTCCAAATTCTTTAGCTAATTCTTCTACTAATTTCGGATTTTTAACAGCAGCCGAATTGATGGAAATTTTATCAGCGCCGTTTTGCAACAATACCGAAACATCAGCAACAGAAGCAATTCCGCCGCCCACAGTAAACGGAATATTAACGGTTTTAGCCACATTTCGAACCAAATCGACTAAAGTTCGACGGCGTTCTTCCGTAGCCGAAATATCTAAAAAAACCAATTCGTCAGCACCAGTTTCGGCATATTTTTGTGCCAATTCCACCGGATCGCCCGCATCGCGTAAAGCTAAGAAATTGACTCCTTTTACGGTGCGTCCGTTTTTAATATCTAAACAAGGTATAATTCGTTTGGTTAGCATAATTTTTTTATTTGTGACCCATAATAAATTGTTCCAATTGTTTTAAACTGATTTTCCCTTCGTAAATCGCCTTTCCGATAATTGTTCCATCGCAACCTAATTCGGCTAATTGATACAGCTCTTTTTCGTTAGAAATTCCGCCGGAAGCAATGAGTTTTAAATTTTCATTTGACGAATTGCATTCGGTTAAAATCTTTTGGTACAAATCAAAATTCGGACCTTCAAGCATTCCATCTTTCGAAATATCGGTGCAAATTACATATTGAATGCCTTTGGTTTGATATTTGGCAATAAAAGGCAATAAATCTTCAGTGGATTCTTCTTGCCAACCCGAAACGGCAATTTTTTCGTTCTTAGCATCAGCGCCCAAAATAATGGCTTCCGAACCGTATTTTGAAATCCATTGTTCAAACACTTCCGGATTTTTAACGGCAATGCTTCCGCCTGTAATTTGCTGTGCGCCACAATCGAAAGCAATTTTTAAATCATCATCCGATTTTAAGCCACCACCAAAATCAATCTTGAGTTGGGTTTTGATTGCCAAAGTTTCCAAGGTTTTATAATTGATGATTCGGCTCGATTTGGCTCCGTCTAAATCCACAACGTGTAAATAGTCAATTCCGGCATCTTCATAGGCTTTGGCCACTTCTAACGGATTTTCGTTATACGTTTTTTGCGTGCTGTAATCGCCTTTGGTCAAACGAACGCATTTTCCGTCAATAATATCAATGGCAGGTATAATTCTCATGTTTTTAACTATCTAAAAAGTTTTTTAAAATTTGTTCTCCGACTTTTCCACTTTTTTCCGGATGAAATTGAACACCGTAAAAATTGTCTTTTTGAATCGCCGAAGCATAATCAATTCCGTAATTAGTTTGTGCAATACTATACGGATTTTTCGGAACATAATAACTGTGAACCAAATACATATATTCGTTTTCTGAAATATTTCGGAACAAATCAGACTTTAAATTTGAAATGGTATTCCAACCCATTTGCGGTACTTTGACGCTATTGCTGAATTTTTTCACATCCAAATCAAAAATGCCTAAAGCATTAGTATTTCCTTCTTCTGAATGACGACACAACAATTGCATACCCAAGCAAATTCCTAAAACCGGCTGTTTCAAAAGTGGAATCACTTGGTCTAAACCGGTACTTTTTAACTTTTGCATGGCGCTACTCGCCTCGCCTACACCTGGAAAAATCACTTTATCAGCTTGTTGAATAATTGCAGCGTCATGGGTAACAATTCCTTGAAAACCCAAGCGTTCCAAAGCAAACAAAACACTTTGAACATTGCCAGCGCCGTAATCTATAAGTGCTATTTTTTGAGTTGTATTCATTATAAAAGACCTTTAGTGGACGGTAAAATCATTTTATCGGGATCGCGTTTTACGGCTACTTTTATCGCTTTGGCAAATGCCTTAAAAATAGCTTCAATTTTGTGATGTTCATTTGTTCCTTCTGCTTTGATGTTTAGATTTGCTTTGGCACCATCGGTAAACGATTTGAAAAAGTGAAAGAACATTTCCGTTGGCATTTTTCCAATCAATTCACGTTTGAAATCAGCTTCCCAAACCAACCAGTTTCTTCCGCCAAAATCAATAGCTACTTGAGCTAAACAGTCGTCCATAGGTAAACAAAATCCGTAGCGCTCAATGCCTAATTTATTGCCCAAAGCTTTTGCAAAAACTTCGCCCAGCGCAATAGCTGTATCCTCAATGGTGTGGTGTTCATCAACTTCCAAATCTCCTTTTACTGAAATTTCCAAATCCATTTGACCGTGACGCGCAATTTGGTCTAACATGTGATCGAAAAAAGCAATTCCCGTATCAATTTCACTTTTACCAGTTCCGTCTAAATTTAGCGTGATGGCGATATCCGTTTCATTGGTTTTACGAACAATACTTGCGCTTCTGCTTTCTAACTTTAAAAACTCGTAAATGTTTTTCCAAGATTTCGTTTTTAACGCAATAAACGCTTCTAAATCCTGAACTGAAGACGAAAGTTCTGTTTGTCCCAAAGTTTCTTCATTCGCAATAAAAATAGCTTTAGCGTTCAAATTTTTAGCCAATTCTACATCAGTAATACGATCGCCAATAACAAAAGAGTCTGCCAAATCGTATTTTTCGGCATCTAAATATTCGGTTAACATTCCGATTTGTGGTTTGCGTGTCGGTTTATTTTCGTGCGGAAAACTGTTGTCGATGTGAACTTTGCTAAACGTAACTTTTTCGTTTTCAAAACATTCGATAATGAAATTTTGAACCGGCCAAAAGTTTTCTTCGGGGTGACTTTCAGTTCCCAAACCGTCTTGGTTAGTTACCATCACCAATTCGTAATCCAATTCTTTGGCAATTTTCCCTAAATAATAGAACACTTCCGGATAGAATTTTAGTTTTTCAAAACGATCCACTTGATAATCAGATGGTTCTAAAACCAAAGTTCCGTCTCTATCGATAAATAATACTTTTTGTGCCATTTATAAGTTCATTAGGGTTTCTAAAACGATTTTATTTTCTTCGGGTGTACCAATGGAAATTCGCAAACAATTCTCGCAAAGTGGTTGGTTACTTCTATCGCGAACAACAATGTTTTTGGTTACTAGTTCTTGGTATCTTTTTTTAGCATCATCTACTTTTATCAGCATGAAATTAGCATCACTTGGGTAGATTTCTTTTATAAATTCAAATTTAAGTAATTGTTGAATTAATTTATTTTTTTCTTCTGTAAATAAAGTGTTTATATTTTTTAATATGTCTTCATTTTGTAAAACAGCAATTGCTTTTTCTTGTGATAATGTATTAATATTATACGGCGGTTTTATTTTGTTTAAGACTTGAATAATTTCTTCAGAAGCATATAAAAGACCAACACGCAATCCGGCTAAACCATAAGCTTTTGAAAGCGTTTGCGAAATGATTAAATTAGGATATTCGTTTAGTTTTTGTAACCAACTATCTTTTTGAGCAAAATCAATGTAAGCTTCGTCTAAAACGACTAATCCATCAAAATTATCCAATAAAAAAGTAATGTTTTCATCGGTAAAACAATTACCTGTTGGGTTATTTGGCGAACACAAAAAGATGATTTTGGTATTGTTATCAACGGTTTCTAAAATCTGCTGTGTGTTAGGCTGAAAATCGTTGGTCAACAAAACTTCTCTATTTTCAATAGCATTTAAATTGGCTAAAACACTGTACATTCCGTAGGTTGGCGGCAAAGAGATAACATTGTCAGAATTGGGTTCGCAAAACGCACGAAAAACTAAATCCAAAACTTCATCACTTCCGTTTCCAATTAAAATTTGTGATGTTTTTACGTTTTTTTGCTTCGCCAAAAGCTCTTTCAACTTCTTTTGTTGCGGATCCGGATACCGATTTAAGCCTGTATTAAACGGATTTTCGTTGGCATCCAAAAAAATCATTTCGCGTTCAAAATCCTGAAATTCATCACGTGCCGACGAATACGGTTTCATAGCTTTGATATTGGAACGAATAAACGAATCGATATTAAATGTTTTCATTTTCAAGTGTTTTTAGACGAATTGTAACTGCATTTTTGTGCGCTTGTAAACCTTCGGCTTCTGCCATAATTTCAATAGTATTTCCAATAGTTTGTAAACCTTTTGGAGTGATTTTTTGAAAAGTGATTGCTTTCAAGAAACTATCTAAATTGACACCACTATAATTTCTAGCATAGCCATTGGTTGGTAAAGTGTGATTAGTTCCCGAAGCATAATCACCGGCACTTTCGGGCGCGTAAGAACCTACGAAAACCGAACCTGCATTTTGAATACCATTAATATAAAACTCTTCGTTTTGTGCTGCAATAATAAAGTGTTCCGGAGCGTATTCGTTAATAAAATCCAACGCTTTTTGTTCCGAATCGAAATAGATTAAACGCGATTGCGCAATAGCTTGTTCGGCAATAGTTTTGCGTGGTAAAACAGCCAATTGTTTTTCAATTTCAGCCTCAGTTTGTTTAAGAATCTCTTGAGAAGTAGTGACCAAAATCACTTGACTATCAGCGCCGTGTTCAGCTTGACTCAATAAATCAGAAGCTATAAATGCAGGATTTGACGTTTCGTCGGCTACCACTAAAAGTTCCGAAGGTCCGGCTGGCATATCGATAGCAACTCCGTATTGCGTAGCTACTTGTTTGGCAACTGTTACAAATTGGTTTCCTGGTCCAAAAATTTTGTACACTTTCGGTACCGATTCCGTTCCAAAAGTCATAGCAGCAATGGCTTGAATGCCACCAATTTTTTGGATTTGTGTGATACCGCATAATTGGGCTGCAAATAAAATTGCCGGATTGATCTTTCCTTCTTTGTTAGGCGGGGTACATAAAATAATTTCTTGACAACCTGCTAATTTTGCAGGAACGGCCAACATTAAAACAGTTGAAAACAAAGGTGCTGAACCTCCGGGAATATACAAACCTACTTTTGAAATGGGCTTTTTTTCTTGCCAACAATTGATTCCGGGTAGTGTTTCTACAGCAACTTTGGTTGTTTTTTGAGCCGCGTGAAAACGTTCAATATTCTTTTTAGCGGTTTGAATCGCTTCTTTGAGTTCGTTAGAAAGTTGTTGTTCGGCTTGTGTAGTTTCTTGTTGGGTTACTTGATTAGTTTCTAACGTAATTCCATCAAAAATTGACGTATATTTTGCTACTGCTTTGTCTCCTTTTTGTTGAATTTCTTTAAAAATGGCACTGACAGTGAGTTCGATATCTTGAAATGACTGCGTTGGTCTTTGCATCAATTCGTTCCAAGTATTTTGTTCCGGATTTAAAATTGTATTCATTGTGTGTGTTGTTTTTTGAATTAAAGAACCATTTTTTCTATTGGGCAAACCAAAATTCCTTCGGCACCTGCTTCTTTTAGTTGGTCAATGACTTCCCAAAAAGTATCTTCATTAATAACCGAGTGCAGGCTGCTCCAACCTTCTTCCGCCAAAGGCATAATTGTTGGACTTTTTAAAACCGGTAAAATAGAACTTACGGCTTGAATTTTATCATTGGGAACATTCATTAAAATGTATTTTGATTTTCTGGCTTTTAGAACCGATTGGATACGGAATTGTAGTTTTTGCAGTAATTCTCGTTTTTCGGGGTCAATTTTTGGGGAAACAGCCAAAACCGCTTCACTTTTTAGAATGACTTCTACTTCTTTTAAATTGTTTTTGAATAACGTACTTCCGGTAGAAACAATATCGACAATAGCGTCAGAAAGCCCGATATTTGGTGCAATTTCAACAGAACCTGAGATTTGGTGAATTTCGACATCAATACCATTTCCATTAAAAAAACGTTGCACGGTATTAGGATAAGAAGTGGCAATTTTTTTGCCTTGTAAGCTTTTCAATCCGTTGTAATCGAAAGCTTTTGGAACAGCGACCGAAACCTTACATTTTGAAAAACCCAATCGTTCGACAATTTCAAGGTCGTTTCCTTTTTCAATTAATAGATTATCGCCTACAATGGCAATATCTGCTACACCATCTGATACATACTGCGGAATATCGGAGTTACGCAGATATAAAACTTCTAAAGGGAAATTTGAAGCCGTAGCTTTGAGTTGGTCGTTCCCATTTTCAATAGAAATTCCACAGTCTTTAAGGATTTTTAAGCTATCCTCGTTTAATCGTCCTGATTTTTGAATGGCAATTTTTAAGGTGTTCATTTTACTTTTTTCTTAAAAATGAGTACACCAAGAGAGTAATGAGCAAAAAGAAACCCGCTTGATGTACTCAAACGGGTTATTATTTTATGAGATTATTACATACCAATCATCATTACCTCGCTTGAGCGTGTAAAAAATGATGATGATGATGTAATTGATTTAAAAACATTTTTGTTCTATTTTGTTTGACAAATGTACAACAGTTTTTGAATTGAGCAAATAGTATTTTCAAAAAATAACATTACCCTGCTACTGAAACACCAATTAAAGCCCCAATTCCGTAGGTTACTGCTGCTGCTGCCAATCCAAAAATAATCTGTCTGAATCCTGAGAACCAAATCGATCTTCCGGTGAAAAGCGTAATTGAAGCTCCAATAATAAATAACCCTACTACTCCGCTGGCTATGCTGAGCATAATTGCTTTGAATCCGTCTAAAAAGATAAAAGGATACAATGGAATGATAGCTCCAACAGAAAACAATAAAAAAGAAGTTATAGCCGCTTCCCAAGCCGAACCGCCCATTTCTTCTTTATTAATTCCTAATTCTTCTGAAATTAATGTATTTAAAGCGGTTTCTTTGTTTTCAAAAAGTTTATCGGCTAATTTTTGAGCTTCTTCTTTGCTCATTCCTTTAGCTTGATAAAGCAAAATTACTTCATGTTTCTCTTCTTCTGGTGAAGCTTCTAATTCTTCTGTTTCCAACTCAATCTGGCGTTGGTTTAATTCGCGTGAACTTTGCACGGAAAGCCATTCGCCTAAAGCCATAGAAATGGAACCGGCTAATAATCCGGCAACTCCGGTGAGTAAAATGGTACTGTTAGAAACGGCTGCTCCGGCAACTCCCATAACTAAACTCATATTGGACACCAAGCCATCATTGGCTCCTAAAACGGCCGCTCTTAAAGCATTTCCCCCAACCGATTTATGTCGGCTTTCAAATTTGGATAAAAAGCCACCATCAATATTAAGTTTCTGATTGTCACTGACTGCTTCAATGATCTTTAAGTGATTGTGCTCAAAACCATCAAGCGGAACGCCATCGGCATTTTTTTGCTGAATTGTTTTTGAAGCATAATTTTTCTCAATATTGGATAAATTGTTCAGTATGGAACTGTATCCAAAGACTTTACCTAATTTCAATTGTAATTTTGCTTTGCCCGAAGGCGGGATCATTTTAAAATTAGGGTCGATCACATTAATCTTTTTCAGAATAGCATTGGCATGACCTTTTTCAATATCAGACAAACTGTTTAAAACTGCTTTTAAATTTTCGTCAGCCTGTAATTGAGCAATGGAATAATAGAGAAAACTGGTGTCTACTTCCATTTGCAGTTGTTCTCTTAGTTTTTTGATTTCGGTCATATCAATTCACATTAGTTAATATCAAAAGCGCCTTTTGTCAAAATTTTAGCAGTAGAAGGTAAATTACTTTCCGGTAAAATTTGGGTAAAGGTATCGGTTTGTTCGCCTGTTTTAACCAAAACCTTTTTGAAGCTGTAACTTCCGTTTTGATCTTTATCTACTAAAAATACAAATTTTTTGTCATTTTCTGACAGAATAGCTTCTGTTGGAATACCTAAGCTTTTAATACTTTCGGTTTCAATTTTAGCTTCGACATACATACCGGTTAACAGACGTTGTTTAATATTATCGTCTAAATGACCGTGAACCATAATAGTTCTGTCTTTATTTTCAATGGATTTACCTACTAAAACCACTTCGGCATTAAACTTTTCTTTAGAGGCTTGCGGAACGGTAAAAACAATGTTTTGTTTTTCTTTTATTTTTAAAATATCTTTTTCAAAAACATTTAATTCTATATGCAAATGATCGATATCAACGATCTCCAGAATAATATCAGAAGGAGCCATAAACATTCCTACATTGGCATTCATCTGAGTTATATCACCGGAAATAGGTGCATAAAGCGTAATTACAGATGTAAAATTTCCTTTTTCTACTTGTGCGGGGGAAATATTTAAAAGTTCTAATTTCTTTTTTAAACTTTGGTACATTCCGAATGCTTTTTTATAATCACTTTCCGCTTTTAAGTAATTTTTTTGTGAGGTAATTTTCTCCTCATATAAAGTTTTTTGTCTTTCATATTCTGATTTTAGATAACCTATTTGTTCAGCAACTTCTACGTAATCTTTCTGAAGATCAACAAAATCTGTATTTTCTAACGTTAATAGTGCCTCTCCTTTTTTTACTTTATCCCCTACCAAAAGATTAGTAGTTTTTACATAACCTCCTAAAAAAGTAGTGACTTTAGCTTTATTTTGTGGCGGAACATCAATCATTCCGGTTGCCTGAACGGAAATATTGAAATCGTGTTCAGATAGTGAACCTAATTCCATATTCATGGCTTTGAATTGCTCATGAGTTACAGAATATCCGTCTTCATTAGTAGATTCGGGTTCTGCTGTGGTTTCCTGATTTTTACAAGAAAGAGTTACCAGGCTTAGTAAAAAGATATAGCTTATTTTTCTCATGAGATTAGTAATTAAGGTATTGTAAGTCAATTTTAGCATTGTTGTATAATAAAACATTGTTTAGAAATTCTATTTCTATTTGGGTTGCATTGTCCAAACTTTGAATGTATTGGAAGAAATCAATTTCCCCGTGTTTGTAGCTCATATCAGCCACTTTTATAATTTCGGAAGCTAAATGTTTTCCAGTTTGGTTGTAATAATCAATAGCTTCCTGATATTTCAATAATTCGCTTTGTTTTTGTTCGATATAGCGATTCATCTTTTCGGTTTCACTTTGTTTTTGCTGTTCCCAACTTTCCATTTCCAATCGGGCTACTTTTTGTTTGGTCACATTGCCGTTAAAGAACAAAGGGATTGCTACTCCAACCTGAATTCCATATAAAGATTGTGACAAACCGCTGTTTTTACCTCTGAAATACTCAATGCTCAGATCAGGAAACCAGTTTTGTTTCTGAAAGCGGTTTTGTTGTTTCATATTAGCACTAACTCTTGTAAAATAATCTTCGTATAAACCTTGCGAAGTAGAATCGCTTAGTTGATATGGCTGAAGTTCTGCGTTTTGAACCGTAACCAAAGAATCGGTTTGCAACAAAGCTTGCAATTGGGCATACGCCGTTTTTTTATCGCTGGCAACTTGTTTTAGTTGTGTGGTAATTTGCTTATATTTTGCCTGAGCAGTTATTTTTTCGAGATAATTAGATTCACCCAATTCAAATCGGCGACTACTGGCTTTAGCGAAATTTTGGTGTAAACTATCTAAGAAATGGTATAATTTTTCTTGATGTTGGTAAAACACAATTTGGTTATATACTTTTTCTACACTTGATTTTAGTTTGCTTTTTTGAAGTTCGAAACTCGCTTTTTCTTTTTCGTAAGCTGTTTTTAAAACTTTCTTTTGGGCAAAATAAACCGTAGGAAAAGAAAAGGTTTGTTGGACACCAAAAACTTTTAACGGTAAATTATTGATGGCTAAATTGTTTTGGTCGTAGCTATAATAAATATTGGTTTTATCAATGGTAAATGCCGAACCAATATTCGCTTTTTGTTTGTCAACCTGTAATTGTCCGGCTTTTAATTCGGTGTTGTTTTCCATCGCCAAAGTAAAAAGTTGGTTAATTTCCTGTTGCGATTTTTCTTGTGCATTAACTGACTGCATTCCGCCAAAAAGAGAAATTAGCAATACAATTACCGATGCATTGATTGTAGGTTTCTTGAATTCTTTGGTATTTAAAACCTTAAATAAAACCGGTAAAACAACCATAGTTAACAATGTAGCAGTAAATAAACCACCGATTACAACAGTTGCCAACGGGCGTTGAACTTCGGCACCGGCAGAAGCTGAGACTGCCATAGGAAGAAAACCTAATGCTGCTGCTGAGGCAGTTAATAATACCGGACGCAAACGATCTGTTGTACCTCTTAAAATTAACTCGTCAATACTATCCATTCCTCTATGTTTAAGTTCTTTAAAATGCTCGATCAAAACAATTCCATTAAGTACTGCGATACCAAACAAAGCTATAAATCCGATACCTGCCGAAATACTGAACGGTAGATCTCTAATCCATAAGAACAAAATTCCACCTACAGCAGATAATGGTATGGCAGAGAAAACCATAATAGCTTCCTTGATCGAATGAAAAGCAAAATACAACATAATGAATATCAAGAACAAGGCAATAGGAACGGCTACCATTAAACGAGCTTTAGCACTTTGTAAATTTTCAAATTGGCCTCCGTATGTAACATAATAGCCTGCCGGTAATTTGATCTGTGTATCTACAATTTTTCGAATATCATCAACCACACTTTGCAAATCGCGATTTCTTACATTAACTCCTACTACGATTCTACGGTTGGTATTGTCGCGTGAAATTTTAGCGGGACCTTCTGTATAGCTTATATCAGCCAGTTCCCGTAGTGGAATCTGGAAGTTATCCGGTGTGGTAACAAATAAATTGCGTAGATCTTCTATATCCTGACGTTTCGTTTTATCTAATCGGACTACGAGGTCAAAGCGTTTTTCTCCTTCAAAGACGTTTCCAACAGTTTTTCCAGAAAATCCAAGAGAAATCATTTCGTTTAGGTCGGCAATATTTAATCCGAATTGTGCAATTTTAGCACGATTATAGGTAATAGCCATTTGCGGTAAACCTTCTGTTTTTTCCAAAATAATATCAGAAGCACCTTCTACATTTTTAATGGCTTTTTCAATTTCTTTGGCTTTTTGGGCTAAAACATCTAAATCTTCACCAAATACTTTAACAGCCACGTCAGAACGGGTTCCTGAAACCAATTCATTAAAACGCATTTCGATAGGTTGTGTAAATTCAACCTCTAAGTTTGGAATTTTCTTTTGGATAGCAATTTTAATTTTATCCGCTAGTTCATCCTTAGTTTCTGCAGAAACCCATTCCGATTTTGGCTTTAATTTTACAATAACATCACTTTCTTCCATGCTCATAGGATCGGTCGGAACTTCGGCAGCTCCTATTCTACTTACTACTTGTTGTACTTCAGGAAAGTTTTTCAATATAATTTGTTCTATTTTAGTTGTAGTTTCAATAGTTTTACTCAATGACGTTCCTGTTTTTAGCACTGGTTGAATTACGAAATCACCTTCGTCTAATGTTGGTGTAAATTCGCCTCCCATTGTGGTGAAAATTCCAATAGAAATAACTAAAAGAGCAACGGCTGCATAAAGTACTTTTTTAGTATTTACAATAGCCCATTTGATGATGGGATAATACCAACTGTTTAATTTTTTAATTAATCGGTTTGAAATTGATTTCGGATTTTCTTCGGATGGTTTTAAGAAGATTGAAGAAACCACAGGAACATAAGTAAAACAGAACAACATAGCTCCCACAATAGCGAAGCTAAAGGTCATTGCCATGGGTTTAAACATTTTACCTTCTACCCCAGATAATGACAAGATAGGAATAAAAACAATCAAGATGATCAACTGCCCGAAAACAGCCGAATTCATCATCGTAGAAGCACTTTTTAAGGTAATATCATCAATTTCTGCTTGACGATGTTCTTTATCAATAGCGTTTAAATGTTGTGATTTACTCGAAATTTGGAATGCAATAAATTCGACAATAATTACGGCTCCGTCGATAATGATACCAAAATCGATGGCACCTAAACTCATTAAGTTAGCATCAATTCCGAAGATGTTCATGAACGAAATAGCAAATAGCAAACAAAGCGGAATAACAGAGGCTACAACTAAGCCTGAACGCCAATTTCCTAACAAAAGAACCACCACAAAAATAACGATCAAACAACCTAAAATAAGATTTTCAGAAACCGTAAAGGTCGTTTTGGCAACTAATTCACTTCGTTCTAAAAAACCATTGATGTAAACACCTTTTGGCAATGTTTTTTGAATTTCGGCAATTCTAGTTTTAACGTCTTCTAGTACTTGTTTAGAATTGGCTCCTTTTAGCATCATTACTTGGCCTAATACTTTTTCGCCTTCACCATTTCCTGTGATGGCACCAAAACGATTGGCGCTTCCGTAACGAACATTGGCTACGTTTTTAATAAAAACCGGAGTTCCATTTTCGTTTTTAATAACAATATTATTGATGTCTTCTAGCGATTTAACTTTTCCTTCGCCACGAATGAAGTAACTTTGGTTTACTTTTTCAATATAAGAACCGCCTGCAATGCTGTTATTTTTTTCTAAAGCTGTAAACACTTCATTAATTGTAACGTTCATCGCTTTGAGTTGCGATGTATTGATGGCGATTTCATACTGTTTTAAATAGCCACCCCAAGTATTGATTTCTACAACACCTTTAATACCAGACAATTGTCGTCTTACTACCCAATCTTGAATGGTGCGTAAATCGGTTACCGAATATTGATCTTTAAATTCAGGTTTAACATCTAAAATGTATTGGTACACTTCACCTAGACCTGTGGTAATAGGTCCCATTTCAGGAGTTCCAAAACCTTGCGGGATTTTTTCACTAGCCGATTTGATTTTCTCAGCAATTAACTGACGTGGCAAATAGGTCCCTTCATCATCTGAAAATACAATAGTTACTACTGAAAGTCCAAATTTTGATACGGAACGAATTTCTTCAACTCCAGGTAAGTTTGCCATTTCCAGCTCCACAGGATAGGTAATATATTGCTCAATATCCTGAGTCGATAAATTTTGAGAAGTAGTAATAACTTGAACCTGATTGTTTGTAATATCAGGCACGGCTCCGATTGAAATATTAAAAACTGAATAAATACCAAATCCAGCTATTCCAAGTGTAAAAAGTATAATAATTAACTTATTACGTAAACTAAAGGCAATGATTTTTTCCAAGGCTTTTAAATTTTTAGCAAAAATACTACGGATGTATAGTAATTTAACTTAAGATTCCCTTAAAGTAAAATTAAGAAAAGCTTAGAAGAACTGTAGTGCCTTTATTTTCTGTACTGTCAATAGCTATTTTAATATTTAGAAGGTCACAAAGTCTTTTCACAATGGATAAACCAATTCCGGTTCCTTTAATTTCGGGATGTGAAGTTACATTAGAGCGAAAAAATGAATTATATATCTTATCTAAATCTTCTTTGGAAATGCCTAATCCGTTATCAGAAATTTTGCATTCTAGTCCGTTTTCAGTTGAAATTGCTTCAATTCGCAATTTTCCATAAAAATTAGAATACTTAATGGCATTTGAAATAATGTTGTTGAAGATTATAGAAATCAGATAATAATCGGATGTCAGTGTTGCATCTTCTTTAATCGATGTAGTAACTGCAATATTTTTTTCTTTCAGACTTATGGAATGCCTTGAGAGAATATCTAAAATCAATGTGTTGAGATAAATGGTATCGTTTTTAATATTTTGTTTTTGGTTTTCAAAACGCGCTAAAAGCAACAATTGATCGACCAAAGTGTTCAAACGATCCACTTCGTTAATACAATATGCTATTTTTTGGTTGTATTCTTCTTTCGTTCTGGGCTTGCGAATTAAAACTTCTAAAGTACCTTTTATGACTGCCAAAGGCGTTCTTAATTCGTGAGAAGCATCAGAAGTAAATTGTTTTTCACGTTCTACAGCATTTTCAATTCGATCCAATAACTGGTTGATCTGTAGTGATAAATGATATAATTCGTCTTTGTTATTCGGAAGTTGAATTCTACTGGAAAGATTATCTTTTGTTATGGTTGAAGAAGTTTCAATAATCGCACTGATCGGTGCGATACTTCTACCGGCAAAAAATCGGGCAATGAAAAATAGAATAACTAAAATTAAGGGATAGGTTATTAATAATACATTTTGAAGAATTATTATAAAATCAGCATCATCCATTGACATGGCGACCACCATGTACCCTACAATTTTTTTATTGTCGAAAATTTCAGTTTGTATCTGTCGGATTTTTTTTCCGTTTATTTCTGCATCAACGAATTTATTGTCTTTACTTTGATCATACAGTATTAAATCTTTATCCTTTAAGTTAGGTGATTTATCAATGAGTTCTCTGTTATTATCATAAAATTCAACAAAAACAGGATTAACATCCACAGCGTTATGTTCTCTATCTCGCCATTGGTTCACACGTATTAAATAAGTATCGTTATTATCAAGGGTGACACTTTGCAAATGTTTTTGTTGTTCGGTTGTAATTTCGCCATTAATATGGGAATTAATGCTCAGTTTGGATATCTGAAATAAAAATAGAAATACCAATCCGATGAGTAAAGCTGAACTCACGATGTAATAAAAAGCAATTCTATTTTTAAAAGACAGTGAAAACATTTAATCTTGCGCCATATACCCTACGCCACGGATAGTTTTAATTAAATCTTGTTCTTTTGATAAATTCAGTTTTTTACGAATGGCATTCATAAACACATCGATTACGCCTGTATCATATTCAAAATGAATATCCCAGACGTCTTCAATAATATTATTGCGAGTGCAAACCTTTCCTTTATTTTCAATTAAATAAGCTAACAGTTCAAACTCCCGTTGGGTAAGTGAGACTTCTTTTCCATCAATAAAAGCCTGAAATGTACTTTTGTTTAATGTAATATTACCCAGTTTTAATGTAGTATTTTCTTTTTGGCGAAAGTGAATTTTGATACGCTCCAGTAATTCTTCAAAACTGAATGGTTTTTTGATGTAATCATTTGCGCCTGCTTTTAAGCCTTCTATTGTTTCCTGAACGGTATCTTTAGCAGTTAAGAACAAAATGGGAACGGTTTTATTTACTTTTCTGATGTTTTGACATACTTCTAAGCCTGACATTTTGGGCATCATCCAATCCAGTAAAATAAGATCAAAAGAAGATTGAAGGGCTTTTTCCAACCCTTCTGCTCCATTTGAAGCTGTAGTTATGGAAAAGCCTTCCTCCTCTAGTCCTTGTTTTAGGAAATTTGAAATACCTATTTCGTCTTCAACAATGAGTATGTTCATATTTTTTATTGCTGTATGAATTTAATGCCGAAAGATACGATATTTGCGCTTAAACCATCGTTTCTATCGTAATGATTAAATCGTAAATCAATATTTTTAATACCGAATTTCCAAATTTTAGCCGATGTAAAAATGTCTGTATAGCTTATACCTCCACCGTATTGATTGGCCACAAAAGTAGATAGATCATAATCAGAAGTATAATATTCTTCTGTAGACAAATGCATTTCGTAAGGTGCAAAATATTTAGAGGCATTTTGCGTATAATAACGATACATTGGATAAATAGTGAACTTATCGCTTAATTTTACCGGAATTTCGATGCTTGCTGTATGCGAATCGATGCCCCAGTTGTCCCAATAGTAACGATAATAGGTTCTTAACGTAATACGTTCGTTTAGATAAAAATTCCATCGCATACCGATAGGCAATTTAAAACGTGTATCGGGCAAACGTTCGATGTCGTCGGCCAACTGAAATTCATTAATGTAATAATTAGGCTTATCACTGAAGTAAATACGTTGGTAAGGTGTTGAAAGTAAACCTTGTTGTTGTAAAATATCAACAAAAAAGGACGCCTGAATTTTTTTGCTAAATACTTGAGATAAACTCAATGACAAAGCATACGAATTACGATTCTTGTTATTATGAAACTTAAATTTTTCAGGATTGTAAGATGCAAAATTCAAAGGATCATCTGTGGTAATCGTAAAACGGTGAAAAATTCCGCCATTTAAACCAAAATCAGCAAAATCCTGAAGTTCTTTAGGATAAATAGGTTTCCATTGGTCCAAATACACATTTGCAGAAGCATTAAATTCTGTATTTTTATCATTGAATAATTTAGTATAACCACCGCCAAAACCAATAGAGTGGTAATCATATTCCACAGAGCCCGAAATATGAGCATTCCAAATGGTATTTCTGTCATCAGAACTATGGCTGTAATTCATGACCAAACTCGTCAATTGGTCAGAAGCAGAAGCTCCCGAACTGGCTTGCCACGGACTCGGTGTATTGCTATCAAACGGATTGATATTTCCTGAAGAAGCGGATGAATACGCAGAAACTCCGACATCTACTGTTAAAACATCATCGTCATTTAAAGGCATCGTTACCACAATCGTTGGTGTAACATCTGTTAATTTTTCCATTCCTCTACCGCCTGAAACAGCTGAGTGAACTCCGTCTTGTTTGTAGTAACTCATTAAGAAATCTACTTCTGTAGCTTCCAAAACACGTTTTTTGTAACTAACTTCTGTAGAGTCTTTTTCCTGAGCTTCTGCTGCAAAACCGGACAATGTTATAAGAAAGACAATTAATTTCTTCATTTCTATTTGTTAAAAAAGTTAGTTTTAGTTACAACCACAACCACCACCGGTTTTTCCACCATTGGCTCCTGCAGCAGCTTCTCTATATACTTGATAATTGGTTTCGAAACGTTCGGATGGACGTGCCGATAATTTCATTTCAGGATCGTTAAGATACTGCTTGTCGTATTCTTTTACAGTATTGCATGATTGTAAACCTGCAATCAAGACAATTAAAATTAAAATCTTCTTCATAATGTTAAGTAGTTTATTCGTGGTGTTGGTATTGTTTAATATCAATGCTTTTCGATGTAAATATTTCGCCTTTGTCATCAACAATTATACATCCTAATCCTGGTAATTGATCGATCAGATTTAATCCGATTTCCTTTCCCAATACGAAAATAGCTGTGGCTAAGGCATCGGCAAGTTCTGTTTGCTTTGCAAAAACAGAAACACTAACGATTCCGCTTGCCGGATAACCGGTTCTAGGATCAATGATGTGTGAATATCGTTTTCCGTTAAACGTTACGAACTTTTCATAACTTCCGGAAGTTTCTACCGCACTGTCAATCAATGGAAAAGTAGCAAAAACTTTCGATTTATTCATAGGGTTCACAATAGCGACTTTCCAAGACTCTCCATCAGGTTGTGATCCCCAAACATTGATATCTCCTGATACATTTACAATTCCTGAAGTACAGCCTTTTTTTTGGAGTAACATTTTAATGTTATCTGCTATATATCCTTGTCCTATTCCGCCTAAACCCAACTTCATTCCTTTATTTTTAAGGAAAATAGTTAAGTTGTTGGAATCTAAAATAATATTTTGATAGCCTACCCGCTCTACTGATTTTTGAATTTCTTCCGGAGTTGGCATTTTTTTCATGCTGCCGTCAAACTTCCATATTTTATCCATAGAAGCATAGCTTATATCAAAAGCGCCTTCAGTTAATTTAGAAATTTGAATAGCTCGGGTAACCAAATCAAAAACTTCTTTGCTCACTTTTACAGGCTTGATTCCTGCATTTTGATTGACTTGCGAAATTTCCGTTGTTGGAATCCAATCTGATATTAAATTTTCTACTCGTTTTACTTCTTCAATAGCCATATTACAGTAATATTCTCCTTTTGTACTATCAGGAACTACTACTGTAATTTCGAAGGGACTTCCCAACAAGCTTTGTTGCTTTTTATAGACAATTTGGGCATTGGTTACCAGTCCAAAAAATAAAACGAAAAGGAAATAGCGCATAATTTAATCTTCTAAAGCGTGAATCATTTTGATATATTCTTCAGGAGAAACGTTTTTGAATCCCATTTTTCCTAAAACTTTCCCTGTTGGTGTTAAAACTACAACCAAAGGAAAACTTCCTTCTTTATTATATTTCTCTGCTAATTCTCTATTGAGAGTAGTTTGTTCTTCAGAAAGTTGGTTGGCTTTTTTTCTGGGGAAATTGGCACGAACTAAAACCCAATTTTCAGCTGATTCTTTTTTGAATTCTTCGGATTGCCAAATGTTTTTATCTAGCTTGATACATGGCGCGCACCAATCAGATCCTGAAAAAATTACAATAATGTTCTTGTTCTCTTTTTGAGCCGTTTTTTTTGCTTCTTCAAAATTGTATTTCCAATCTTGAGAAAAACTAACTAACGAAGTTAATAGTATTAAAAGCGTTGCAATCTTTTTCATAGTAGATTATTTATTATACAAATTAAACGATTTATAAGTTTAATAATTATGCTTATTTTTTTTCTTAAGTGAATCTTAACTTTAACCTTTGAGAACGGTAACTTTCTTTAAATTATCTTGACTGTAGCAATTGAATTCATAACCTTCTAGCGCATATGATTTATAGACTTTTTCAATCATGACTTCGTCATATAATTCTTTAAATTTATGAAATTCTTTTTTAAGATTTTCAGGTAAATCTTCTTTATTAGCAGGAATCTCAATTTCTATGCCTTCTTTTGAAGAAAATTCCAGAACTATGGTTTTGTTTCTCCAATTGATTTTTGTTTCGTCCTTTTGATTTAATATAGCTATTCTATCTTGTTCAATAATTCGTTTTGACGAACTCATTAGTAAAAGACAACCGGAAAATACCATGGCTGTATAACCAATTTTTTTATATACAGAATCTTTGATAAACGGAAGCAAAAATTGAATAGAATAAGAAGATAAAATAGCTCCTATAGCAATTGCTAGACCAAACCAAATGGCATTTTTTGAAAACAATCCTAATGAAAAGTAAATAATCAATTTGGTGATGTGAAGGCAAATTTCATTTGCTGCTCTTGTGGCTATGATTTCCTCTTTAGATAAGCCATATTTAAAATAAAATCTATTGAAAAGTAATCCAATGGCACCTGTTACTCCGGAAATAAAACCTGCTAAGAAACCGATTAAGGCTAAAATAACATTTGATTTTTTAGAGTTGTTTTCTAATTGATCTTGCGGTTTTATCAATTGAAATACATTGGCTATTAAAAACAGTGAAATTCCAAATTGCAAATAATCGGGGTTTAATGATTTCATTAACGAAGCACCCAAAAACGCTGCAGGAACCGAAAAAGGAAAAAACCAGAAGAAAATCTTCCAATTGATATACTTTTTAAAGAAAACAATTCGTGACGCCGAACTAGATAAAGTTCCTACGGTTAATGTAAAAGGAATGGTTGACGTCGGTAAAAACAAATTCAATACAGGTATTAAAATTAAGCTTGCTCCACCACCACTTACAGCACTTAACCAAAAAGCTATAATTGTAGTCACTGTTAAAAATAATATCTGAAAAATCATATCAATTTATTTAGAAAGTAATTGCCAGTCCTACTCCGTATTGATTTCCGTTGTAATAAGGCATTACTACTTTGTTGGTTTTCTTTTCGTTCTTGAAAATACTTTTCTTTAATACCGGATGTAGCCAATAGGCTATCTTTGTACTTAAAATACCTACTCCGGCTCCGGCCATAACATCTGTAAGCCAATGTCTATCATTATACATTCTGAAAAAACCTGTTCCGGCGGCTACAGCATAACCTGTGATACCATACCAAATGGAAACATCTTTGTATTCCTGATACAAAAATTCGGCTCCCATAAAAGCCGTTGCTGTATGCCCTGATGGAAAGGAATTATTAGAAGAACCATCCGGTCTTTCAACTCTTGAAGTACTTTTAACAGTTAAAACCGTTCCTCCCATTATAGCATAAGCTGTAGCCAAAATAACAGTTCTGTCTTTAATATTATGCCAACCTTTTATCCCTACAGCATTTAAAACGTATACTGAAGCAGCCGGTGAATATTGTGAAAAGTCATCAATGGTTATTTTATCATCTATATTTTCAGTGAGTTCATCTTTTATTTCATTATTATAAGACTGAATAGTATGACTTTCCATTCCAATTATTCCATAACCAATTAATACACTTGGAATAATCAAAGCTTTATAATTGAATTTTAGATCTTTATCCTTTGAAATAGTATCATTTTTTGTTTGGCCTGAAACCATGTAAAAAATGCACAATATAAAAAAAGAAAGAAATAGCTTCATTTTTTATTTATTTAAGTAATCTATTACTATAAAGATAGTCAGCTGTTTCATACCATGCAATAGTTTCTTGTTCAAATTTTGAATTAACTTTTTCTGGTTTCAAATTATTAGTTTCTTCATCCCATTGGTATTGGTGGCAATTCTTTTTATTAGAAAGTACTAAAACTTCATGATTGGGTTTTAAAAGACCTAATTTTAAATACGTTGCAATTAAAGCACGTGATTGATAATCAGAAGCTTTTATATCGCTTCCAAAGAAATTTGACGTATAATTCCAATGTAATTGTCCAAATAATGTTGGGAAAATATCTATTTGACTACATAATGTTTCTACTTTTTCAGGTTGAATAATGTTATTACCATAAATAATTGCCGGAATGTGATAGTTTTTAACATCAATTTCGTCTTTTCCGGCACTGCTAGCGCAATGATCGGCAATGAAAACAAAAACGGTATTTTTAAACCAAGGTTTATCTTTTATTTTTCGGAACATTTCGCCTATTGCAAAATCGCTATATTTTACGGCTCCTTCTCTACCCGTTCCCGATGGAATATCAATTTTTCCTTCCGGATACGTATAAGGTCGGTGATTAGAAGTCGTCATGACAAAGTTGAAAAAAGGCTTTTTATCTTGGTAACTTTTATCAGCCACTTGAATCATTTTATTATAAATGTCACCGTCACAGATTCCCCAAGCGTTTTCAAAAGTTACTTCTTTATCCGTAATCAAATGACGAGTAGTTTTAATTTCATCGCTTAAAATGCTTCCTCTACCTCTATCATAAATATCAAAGCCATTTCCACCGTAAAATGAATTCATATTATCAAAATAACCATCACCTCCATAAAAGAAGTTACATTGATAGTTTTTAGCCTTAAAAACACTAGCAACAGTATAAAGATTATTGTTGTGCTCTCTTTTTACAATACTTTGTCCCGGTGTCGGAGGAATAGACAGCGTAACCGCTTCCATGCCACGAACAGTTCGGTTTCCGGTTGCAAATAAATTGGCTAAGAACAAACCTTGTTTGGCTATGCTATCTAAATTCGGAGTTAGGTTTTGATTGTTTCCGAAAGAACGCATAAAATCGGCACTCATACTTTCCATTAAAACAAAAACAACATTAGGATGAAGTTCAGGAACAGTATCTTTTATTTCTCTTTTAATGCATTCATCAGTACAAAGAAAAGTAGTGTTTTTATGGTTGAAATGATTGCGTACCAAAGAAAAGGCTTCTTTTTCCTCAATGGTTTCGTAGAAAGCAGCATAATCTAGTTTATTGTTTCTAAATTCAGAAAAGAATGAGTAAATACCCGCTTTTGAAATTTCGTTGTTGTATCGGTTTTCAGACCATTCGGCTTGATTATTTTTGATAAAGAAAGAATAAAATAAACAAACGGCTAAACTTGTACCAAAGAAAGTAGCTTTTGTTTTAAGATCAATTGTAGCCGTGAAAGTATCTTTGAACACATTTTTCTTTGAAAATAATAGAAAAATCAAACTTACTAAAGCTAAAATGGAAGGAATTAAAATAACCAAAGGATAAGATTCATTGATATTTTTAATCACTTCATAAGTATAAATCAAATAATCAACTGCAACGAAATTAAAACGGCAATGGAATTCTTCCCAAAACGTAATTTCTGCAAAAAAAGTAAAGGTGAAAATTAAAGTAACCAATCCCATTCCGAAAAAAGTGATTGTTTTATCAGCAAAGCTTCCAATCCATTTTTGAGGTATTAATAAGGTATAGAGTGTAACTATTGTCCATAAAAAAGATAGCACGCCGATGTCAAAAAATAATCCGGTCAATACAATGCGGAATATCTTAATAATACTTAGATCGACTTCATTAAGTTGCCAAAGCAAAAAAGCTATTCGCAATAAGAAAGAAATCAAGATAAAACCTGAACTGAACCATGTTAACGTTCTGAATCGTTTTGAAAATTTAAGCATTTTAAAGTACAATTGATTAGCGAATCAAAGGTCTTTAGTACAACTTAAGTTTTGCTTAAGAACCGCTTAATGTTAAATTAAGATTGGCTTAAGACTATAACAAGCCATTGTATTTTCGAATAAACCATTCTGCCGAAAGACTAATAGCAATAAGAACTAACAGCCATTTCCAATCGATTAAAGGTTCTTTGGTTGTGATTTCTTTTTGAACCGGAAGATATTCTTTATTTTGAGCTAAAAAGGTTAACAAATCTTGAACTTGGTTAGGATAATACACTTTCCCGTTAGTATTTTGAGCCAATTCTTGCAAACGATTTACATCCGGATTGACGAATTGTTTTTCGATATCAAAATCCAAAACTTCAAATGAACCCGATTCTGTTGCTTTCGATTGTTTTTCGGTTACGGTAAAACTATAATTTCCGGCTTTCAAATCGTTAAAATTAACCTTGAAAGTCTGATTGGCTTTCATGAAATTATAATTTTTAACTTCGTTAGTTTCTTTATTTTTTAATGCAATTGAAAGTTCTGCGTTTTCGTCAAATTCATAATTTTTATTGAAATACTGCGCTGAAATTTCGATAGTTTCTCCGCTGTTGTAAAAACTTTCATATTGCACCAATAATGATTTTCGATCAGAATTGGTTGCCAAATATTGGATAATTTTGTCTACAAACAAATCGAAATCTTTAAACGATTTTTGTTGCAAATAGCTTTCCATTCGCCACTTCCATATATTTTCGCCAAACAAATACCCTTTTCTTTGGTTACCGTCTTCTTTGAACGTAAGTAAAGGATTTGGGGTTTCTATATTTCTAATTTTGGCTAACAATAAAGGATTTCCTTTAGAAACTTCATTAAACGTTCCAAATTTATTCTCTAAAGGCGGAAAATTACTAAAACGAATGTCTTCTTGAAGAAATGCATTAAAACCGGAATTAAAAGTTGCCGAGTAATTTTCGGTTTGATTATTCATTCTAAACACAAAATCTTGCTGAACCTGATTTAAAAAATTAAAATCTGTTTGGGTTCCGGTAATCACAAAAACGCCTAATTTAAATCTGGCATTGGTTTCAAAGATACTTTTGAACTTAGCATTAGGTTGGTATACAACTAACACATTAAACTTTCCTAAGTCGTTTATTTTATCAGGCGCTACAATAGTTACTTTGCGTTCCTGATTATTCTCGATACTTCTTTTTAATGCACCTAAATCGGGATGATTGATGTCGCTGATTAGCGCAATTTCGGTACGTTGGTCAATAACTTCAACAACAAAAGGTTTAGTGTTGTTCTTTTTGTTTTTTTCAACAAGATTACTGCTAATTACTGCCGAAAATTTTTGAGAACCAATAGAATTGGCCTCTAAATAAAACTGAACAATTTTTGATTGCTGTTGTGAATTGAATGTAATATTTTGTTTTGCAATAACCTTTCCGTTAGAAAGGATTTGTAAAGTAGCTTCCGTATTTTGATTTCCGCTGTAATTCGTAAAAATTTCAACCGGAAATTTATTTTTATAAAAGGCATATTTATTGACGTTTATTTTGTCAATTTTTAAGTCTAAAACTTGTGTTGTATCACCTAAAACAATGGGATAAACCGGAGTGGTTTCAGTAAAACTAAAGGTATAATCATTACCAAAAGTTTGGTTACCATCTGTTACAATAAGAACAGGTGCTTTCTTATTTCTGAAAAGCTGTTTTGTTTCCCGACTAAGTTGTTCTATTTGTGTTTGTTTTCCTTTAAAATTTAAAGTATCTATTAAAGTAACTTTTTCATCAAATTGGAACAGTTGAACCTCAAAATTTTCACGAATTTTAGGGTTGTTTTCTATGAGATTGAATATCTTTTTAGCTTCTTCATTTGCCTTTAAATCACTTATAGATTCTGAGTTATCAAAATAAACCGGCAAAGGCGTTTTTTCGATTTCGTATTTCTTAGAACTGATAATAGGATTAATGAGTAAAACCAATACCAAAAACCAGCTAAAAAAACGTAAAAAAGCCAATAAAAAGAACTTGGAACTCTTTTCACTGGCTTTGTATAAATATTGAAAATAGGACAAACAAGCAGCTATACCAAACGCTAAGCCAAGTAAAAAAAATGTGCTTGTTGTCATATTACTTTCGAATTATTAAGTTAACATTCCTCCATCAACGTTCAACACTTGTCCCGTTACATAAGCACTCATATCAGAAGCTAAGAATACACAAGCATTGGCTACATCTTCTGGACTTCCACCTCTTTTCAAAGGAATACCTTCTCTCCAGCCTTTTACAACATCGTCATTCAATTTAGCTGTCATTTCTGTTTCAATGAATCCAGGAGCAATAGCGTTGCAACGAATGTTACGTGAACCTAATTCTAAAGCGATAGACTTAGTAAAACCAATCATACCTGCTTTTGAAGCTGCATAATTAGCCTGACCTGCATTTCCTTTCACTCCTACAACACTACTCATGTTAATGATAGATCCAGCTCTGTTTTTTAACATGGTTCTTTGAACGGCTTTTGTCATATTGAAAACCGATTTCAAGTTGATTTCGATTACTTTATCAAAATCTTCTTCTGACATACGCATTAAAAGATTATCTTTTGTAACTCCGGCATTGTTGATTAAGATATCGATATTACCAAAATCGGCTAAAACATCATCCACTAATTTTTGGGCTTCGCTGAAATCAGCTGCATTTGATTGATATCCTTTTGCTTTAACACCTAAAGCGTTTAATTCATTTTCTAATTCTTGTGCAGAAGCAGCCGATGAACTATACGTAAAAGCTACGTTAGCACCATGCTTGGCAAAAATTTCAGCTATACCTTTACCGATACCTCTACTGGCACCAGTGATGATAGCTACCTTTCCTTCTAATAATTTCATTTTTTGTCCGTTTGTTAAAATTATAAGCAAATATACTAATTTCGATAGTATAGATGTACTTCTAATTTTTAAAGTTATCCTAATTTTATGAGCAATTAGCATAAAAAAACCTCGTAAAACGAGGCTTTCCTATTTTATATTTGAAATTAGGAATTATCCTAAAACTTCTTTAACTTTTTTACCTATTTCAGCAGGAGAATCAACAACGAAAATTCCGTTTTCTCTCATGATGCGTTTTTTAGCTTCAGCTGTATCATCAGCACCACCAACAATTGCACCGGCATGTCCCATTGTTCTTCCTTTAGGAGCAGTTTCACCAGCGATGAAACCAATAACCGGTTTACGGTTTCCGTCAGCTTTAATCCAACGAGCAGCATCAGCTTCTAATTGCCCACCGATTTCACCAATCATAATGATACATTCTGTTTCCGGATCATTCATTAACAATTCAACAGCTTCTTTAGTTGTAGTACCAATAATTGGATCACCACCAATACCAATTGCAGTTGTGATACCTAATCCTTGTTTCACTACTTGATCAGCAGCTTCATACGTTAAAGTTCCTGACTTAGAAACGATACCTACTTTACCTTTTTTGAAAACGAAACCAGGCATAATACCTACTTTTGCTTCTTCAGGAGTAATTACTCCAGGACAGTTAGGACCAATTAAACGACATTCTTTATCTTTGATATAGTCATAAGCTTTAATCATATCCGCTACAGGAATACCTTCAGTAATACAGATGATTACTTTAATTCCTGCTTCAGCAGCTTCCATAATAGCGTCTGCAGCAAATGCAGGCGGAACAAAAATAATAGAAGTATCTGCACCAGCTTGATCTACAGCATCTTTAACTGTATTGAAAACCGGTTTGTCTAAGTGAGTAGAACCACCTTTTCCTGGTGTTACACCGCCTACAACGTTTGTACCGTATTCAATCATTTGTGATGCATGGAAAGTACCTTCGCTACCGGTAAATCCTTGAACAATTATTTTTGAATTTTTATTAACTAAAACGCTCATAATTTGAGATTATTGATTTGTTATTTATTTATTCTACAAAAATAAGTTTTTAAACAAAATAGCCACATGTTTTTGAAATTATTTTAGTGGATATTTGCTAAATTAGTATCCTTTTATCGAAAGATTAAGTCAAAAATTGAACTTATTTATTCTTTAAAATTTCTATTATTTCAGGAATTTTTTTGACATTAGCCAATTGTTTTAGTTTTTCACGAGATTCTTCAGCCGGATAACCAAAGTATACTTTTCCACTTTCTAAAGACTTGGAAACTCCGGATTGTGCCAGAACGACAGCTTTGGCTCCAATAGTAATTCCGCTAGTTGTACCTACTTGCCCCCAAAGGGTTACTTCGTCTTCAATGACAACACAACCTGCAATACCGGTTTGAGCAGCAATTAAGCATTTTTTACCAATAACAGTATCGTGACCAACATGTACTTGGTTGTCAATTTTCGTTCCGGCTCCAATAGTTGTGTCTCCGGTAACTCCCTTATCAATAGTACATAAAGCTCCGATTCCTACATTGTCTTCTACCACTACTCGACCGCCAGAAAGCAATTGGTCAAAGCCTTCCGGACGCTTTTTGTAATAAAAAGCATCAGCACCTAAGATACTTCCCGAGTGAATGATTACGTTGTCACCAATTACGGTATTGTCATAAAGAGTAACATTGGCATGAATTAGACAATTTTTACCAATAACTACATTGTGGCCAATGAAGCAATTGGGCTGAATAACGGTTCCCTCACCTATTTCTGCCGTTTCAGAAATAGAAGTTGAAGCCGAAAGAAACGGTTTAAAATGTCTCGTTAATTTGTTGAAATCACGAAAAGGATCATCAGAAACTAACAACGCTTTTCCTTCCGGACATTCTACCTCTTTGTTAATTAAAACAATAGTAGCTGCCGACTGAAGTGCTTTGTCGTAGTATTTGGGGTGATCCACAAAAACAATATCTCCGGGTTCTACAACATGAATTTCATTCATTCCTAAAACCGGAAACTGGGCATCGCCTATAAAACCACAATCAATGATTTCGGCAATTTCTTGTAAGCTATGTTTTCTATAAAATTTCATAAAAAAACCCCAATAAAACATTGGGGCTGTTTTTAAAATTAAACTCTTTCCATGTATTTACCTGTAGCGGTATCAATTTTAATTTTGTCTCCTTCATTAATGAACAAAGGAACGTTAACTGAAGCTCCAGTTTCAACAGTTGCTGGTTTAGTAGCATTTGTTGCTGTATTTCCTTTAACTCCCGGTTCAGTATAGGTTACTTCTAAAATTACGGAAGCCGCCATATCAACTGCCAATGGTAACTCAGTTTCAGTATTGATTTGAACCATTACATTTTCTCCTTCTTTTAATAAATCCGGAGCATCAAGAATATTTCTGTTTAATGTAATTTGTTCAAAAGTTTCTGTATTCATGAAGTGAAAATCATCACCTTCATTGTATAAATATTGGAATGTATGTGTTTCTACACGAACAGTTTCAATTTTATGACCTGCAGAAAAAGTGTTGTCTAGAACTTTTCCGTTGGTTAATGATTTTAATTTAGTTCTAACGAAAGCAGGACCTTTTCCTGGTTTTACGTGTAAAAATTCAACGATTTTATAAATATCGTGATTAAATTTAATACATAATCCGTTTTTAATATCTGCTGTTGTAGCCATGGTTCTTATTTAATTTTTGTTTATGTTGATTTTAGTAAATTCCTGAATATCCTTTCATTACACCTCTTGATGAGTCTTTGATGAATTGAATAATTTCATCACGTTCATTTGTTGCTTCCATTTCACCTTCAATAATACTCAAAGCTTGAGTAGTATTGTAGTTTCTTTGGTACAAAATTCTATAAATTTCTTGAATTTCTCTAATTTTCTCTGTTGAAAAACCTCTTCTTCTTAATCCTACAGAATTAATACCCACATAAGAAAGTGGTTCACGGGCAGCTTTTGTAAACGGCGGAACGTCTTTACGAACTAAAGAACCTCCGGTCACAAAAGAATGACTTCCGATAGAACAAAACTGGTGTACAGCTACTAATCCGGCTAAAACAACAAAATCACCAACAGTAATATGTCCGGCTAAATTGGTATTATTTGAAAAAATACAATTATCACCTACAATACAATCATGTGCTACGTGACAATACGCCATAATTAAACAGTTCTTACCAATTTTCGTTTTCATGCGATCAGTGGTTCCTCTGTTAATGGTTACACATTCACGAATAGTTGTATTATCGCCAATTTCTACTATAGTTTCTTCGCCTTGATATTTTAAATCTTGTGGTGGAGCTGAAATAACTGCACCCGGAAAAATGTTACAGTTTTTACCAATTCTTGCCCCTTCCATGATGGTTACGTTTGAGCCAATCCAAGTTCCTTCTCCAATTTCTACATTATTATGAATAGTAGTAAAAGGATCTATCACCACATTTCTTGCAATTTTTGCTCCCGGATGAACGTAAGCTAACGGTTGATTCATATTTAATTTTTTACTTTAACAATTTGTGCCATCAATTCGGCTTCTGATACTAATTTTCCATTAGCGTATGCATACGCCTGCATGTGACAAATTCCTCTTCTGATAGGAGAAATTAAATTGCATTTAAAAAATAACGTATCGCCTGGTAAAACTTTATTTTTGAACTTAACATTATCAATTTTCATAAAATAAGTCAAGTAATTTTCAGGATCCGGAACCGTACTTAAGATTAAAATACCTCCGGTTTGTGCCATTGCTTCAATTTGTAAAACTCCCGGCATTACAGGTGCTCCTGGGAAATGTCCAACAAAGAAATCTTCATTCATGGTGACATTTTTAAGTCCTACCACATGATTTTCAGAAAGTTCTAAGATTTTGTCTACTAATAAAAATGGCGGTCTGTGTGGTAATAAATTCATGATACCATGAATATCCATTACCGGCTCTTGATTAATATCATAAGAAGGAACATTGTTACGTTCTTCTAACTTAATAATTTTAGACATTTTTTTAGCAAATTGAGTATTTACAAAATGTCCGGGTTTATTAGCAATGATTTTACCTTTTATTTTTGTTCCTATCAAAGCTAAATCACCTAATATATCTAATAATTTATGACGAGCAGCTTCATTCGGATAATGTAGCGTAAGATTGTCTAAAATTCCATTAGGTTTTACTGAAATATTATCTTTATTGAAAGCTTTCTTTAAGTTTTCCATTGTCTCTTCAGATATTTCTTTATCTACATAAACAATGGCATTATTTAAATCACCTCCTTGAATTAAACCGTTATTCAATAAAGTTTCAAGCTCGTGAAGGAAACTGAAAGTTCTACAACTAGCAATTTCGTTTTTGAATTCTTTAATACTTTTCATAGTTGCATTTTGAGTACCTAGAACTTTAGTACCAAAATCAACCATGGTAGTAACACTATATTCATCAGCAGGAATTACTGTGATTTCACTTCCTGTAGCTTCATCTATATACGTAATAACCTCTTTTACGACATACACTTTTCTTTCAGCATCTTGTTCTACAATGGTTGCTTTTTCCAAAGCTTCTACAAAATACTTAGAGGAACCATCCATAATAGGAAGTTCTGAAGCATCTAATTCAATAATAATGTTGTCAATATCACATCCAACAATTGCTGCTAAAACGTGTTCAGGAGTTTGAATTTTTACTCCTTTTTTCTCAAGATTTGTTCCTCTTTGAGTATTAACCACATAATTAGCATCTGCTTCAATAATAGGTTGCCCTTCTAAATCAACACGAACAAAAGTGATTCCGTTATTGACCGGCGCCGGTTTAAAAGTCATAGTAACTTCTTGTCCTGTGTGAAGCCCTACTCCTTTTAATGAAATTTCATTACCAATGGTTGTTTGTTTAACCATGACGATCTATTTTAGTTTAGTTGTTACTTTTTTTAAGCTGATCTAAATCGGCTACAATTTTAGGCAAGTTTTTGAAATGAACAAAAGATTTCGCAAAATCAGTATATCCAAAAGCCGGACTTCCTTGCACTACTTCATTATTTTTTAAATTTTTGCCAATTCCGGATTGTGCTTGAATGCGGACATTATCACCTATAATAAGATGTCCTACAATGCCCACTTGCCCACCGATTTGACAATTTTTACCAATTTTAGTAGATCCAGCTACTCCGGTTTGCGAAGCAATAACCGTGTTTTCCCCGATTTCTACATTATGAGCAATTTGGATTTGGTTATCTAATTTTACACCTTTTCTAATTACTGTTGAGCCTAAAGTGGCTCTGTCAATTGTAGTACAAGAACCTATTTCTACATAATCTTCAATGATTACATTACCAATTTGAGGTACTTTTTTATACGTTCCGTCTTCTTGTGGTGCAAATCCAAAACCGTCAGAACCTATAATTGTTCCTGAATGTAAAGTACAATGATTCCCAATTACAGTTTCAGAATACACGCGAACTCCGGCAAATAAAATACAATTATCACCAATCGTTACATTATCACCAACGAAACTATTAGGATAAATCTTTACGTTATTTCCGATTTTTACATTTTTACCAATGTAACTGAAACTTCCCAAATACAAATCTTCTCCGTAAGTTACTCCTTCAGAAAGTACGCTAGGTTGCTCAATTCCTGATTTCATTAACTTAACTTGATTATAATATTCTAATAAAGTAGAAAAAGATTTATAAGCATCTTCTACCTTTATTAAAGTGGTTTTTATTTCTTGTTCCGGTTCAAAAGATTTATTGACAATAGTTATTGTAGCTTCTGTCGTATAAATATGATTGATATATTTTGGATTGGCTAAAAAAGTTAAGGAACCTTCTGATCCTTCTTCAATTTTAGCTAATTTATAAACTTCTGCACTAGGATTCCCTACTACTTCACCTTCCAAAATCCCTGCAATTTGTTCTGCTGTAAATTTCATTCAACAAATAAATTAAAACATTTTTCAAGCTATTTTGCCACTTGATAACATTGGTTTAACCCGACAAAAATATAAAATTAAATTAAAAACCTAGTTTCCTAAGATCACTTTTGGAAAACAGATGTAATATTTTGTTACGGGTTTCGAAAGCGCTTTCAAGTGTAATTGGTCTGATGCTTCCACTACATCTTCTATTGTTCGGTCTTTCTTTAAAATTCTAATGGGCTCACCTTGTTTATTGTATGCCTGATTTTTTAGATTTCCTTTAAAGACAAAATACTCAACTTCTTTTTCAGAAAGTCCTGTCATACTCATAAATTTTTCTTTATATGGTAAAAGGGTTTCCTTAGTTGGTTTTTCGTCCTTCATTTTAATTTTAAGTAAATCTCTATTGATAATCATCTTACAAAGTGAACTTAAAACTACATCTTCATTGAATTGCCAAGCTTTTACCGCACTCAATACGTCGTAATCATCTAAATAGGAAAACATTTCCAAAACAAATGCATCAAATTCTTCGAACTTTATTTTCTTTTCTAAAAAGAATTGTAAAGGTTTACTAGCTTCTAAAATGATTCCTTTACCATAAAGTTCTTTGGCTCTCTTTAATATGTTGACCAAAATATGTTCGCCCACAACTGATGTTTTATGCAAATAAGCCTGCCAATACATCAATCGGCGAGCTACTAAAAATTTTTCAACTGAATAAATTCCTTTTTCTTCAATAACCAAAACATCATTTTCAACATTCATCATTTGGATTAAACGCTCGCTATTGATGTTCCCTTCTGCTACTCCACTATAAAAACTATCCCGTTTTAAATAATCCATTCGATCCATATCTAACTGACTTGAAATCAATTGCAACATGAATTTTCGATGGTATTCGCCTTTAAAAACTTGAATGGCTAATGACAATTGACCTTTAAATTCAATATTTAATTGCTCCATAAACAGAAGCGAAATCTGTTCGTGTTGAATAGCCTCTACAATACTATGTTCCATGGCGTGACTAAACGGACCATGACCGATATCGTGTAACAAAATAGCAATGTATAAAGCATTTTCTTCTTCCGGAGAAATTTCAACGCCTTTAAAACGCAATGTTTGCACGGCTTTTTGCATAATGTGCATACAACCTAAAGCGTGATGAAAACGAGTATGATGCGCTCCGGGATAAACCAAATACGACATTCCCATTTGAGAAATTCGGCGTAAACGTTGAAAATAAGGATGTTGAATTAGATCGTAAATGAGCGTATTAGGAATTGTGATAAATCCGTAAATAGGATCATTAAATATTTTGAGTTTATTAGTTTGGCTCACAGGTAAAAAATTTCCAACAAAGATAAGAATTATATCCGTTTGCTATATTTTTCATAAAATAGCTTTTTTAGTTATAAAATTCATATCAAAATTAACATTTAAGCTTTCTTTTCTTAGTTAGAATTCAATATATTTGATATATCAATACCAAATTGCTATTTAATTTAAAATGAAAGGATTATGAATTATAGTCTCAAAAAAGAATTGGATAAATTTCAGGCAAAATTGGAACTGTCTGAAGTACTTTCCCAACTTCAAATTATTGAAAATAAACCATTTTTAAACCAAGCCATCACTGACCGACTGAAGCAATCGGAAGGAAAAAAAGCAAATTATTTTCAGTTCGACGCATTGGAAACCGATAAAATTTATCATGTTGATGCCATAAAGAAATTATGTATTGATTATCGCCTGCGTTTTTTGGATACCAAATATTACAAAAATGAATATCCGGAAGAAACCATTGAAAAGATTGCTGGTTTTGAAAAATTACATGAAACAGAATTGCACCATTTTAAAATTTTAGCGCCTAAAAGCAGTTTCAAATTGGATAATTATGATGATCCCTTGTTATTTATGGCTTTAGGAAACGACTATTATTATCTTTTAGATTACTGGGGAAATGATTTGCATTGGTCCAAAAAAATAGTAGCGTGGCCTATGAAAAGTTTAATGACTTTAATTGTAACTACTGCTCTTTTAAGTCTTTTGAGTACCAATTTGTTGCATTTTGTTTTAGGAAAAACATTAACCGATGTTCAGTTTTTAATCATATTACTATTCAGTTGGAAATGGATTATCGCTATTACGTTCTTCTTTTTGATCAAAAAAGGAAATAGCGTTAGCGAATACAATTGGGATAGTCCGTTTTATAATTGCTAGCTATAAAAAATCACATAAAAATTCGAAAAGCTTTCTTACTAAAGGAAGCTTTTTCTTTTTAACCATTTCCCAACAAATTTTATACTAACTTTAATAAATTCTTCGTTTAATTAGTAGTAAATTGCGCATTAAAATTAAAACTATGAACAAAATCAAAATACTTTGGGTCGATGATGAAATCGATTTACTAAAGCCTCATATATTATTTTTAGAAAAGAAAAATTACGAAGTAACCACTTGTAATAACGGTCAGGATGCTATTGATTTGTTTGAAGAAAACAACTTCGATATTGTTTTTCTTGACGAAAATATGCCCGGTTTAAGCGGACTGGAAACGCTTGCCGAAATGAAAGAAAAAAAATCTTCCGTTCCGGTAATTATGATTACCAAAAGTGAAGAAGAATATATCATGGAAGAAGCCATTGGTTCCAAAATCGCCGATTATTTGATAAAACCGGTAAATCCGAACCAAATTCTATTGAGTTTAAAGAAAAATTTAGATCATTCGCGTTTGGTTTCCGAAAAAACGACTTTAGATTACCAGAAAGAATTCCGAAAAATTGCAATGGATTTAGCCATGGTGAATTCCTTTGAAGATTGGGTGGAATTGTATAAAAAATTGGTGTATTGGGAAATGGAATTGGAAAATATTGACGACCAAAGTATGGTTGAAATATTGGAAAGCCAAAAGACCGAAGCTAATGTTCAGTTCGGTAAATTCATAGAAAAAAATTACCAAGATTGGATTCAAGATGACGATGATGCCCCTATTTTATCACATCAGGTTTTCGGAAAATTAGTAGCGCCCGAAATTCGTAAAAAAGACAAACCGATTCTATTTGTAGTGATCGATAATTTGCGTTATGACCAATGGAAAGCGTTTGAAAATATTGTCAACAATTACTATAAATTAGAAAAAGAAGTTAGTTACTACTCTATTCTTCCTACCGCGACGCAATATGCTCGAAATGCCATTTTCTCAGGTTTGTTGCCTTTAGATATGGAAAAGAAATTTCCGCAATATTGGAAAAATGACATTGATGATGGCGGAAAAAATTTATACGAAGCCGAATTTTTAACGGAGCAATTAAAACGCTTAGGATTAAATATTAAACAAGAATATTATAAAATCACCAATTTTAAAGATGGAAAGAAATTAGTTGAAAATTTTAAATCCTTAAAAAACAATGATTTAACAACGGTTGTCTATAATTTTGTGGATATGCTTTCGCATGCAAAAACCGAAATGGAAGTCGTAAAAGAATTGGCATCCAATGACAAAGCCTATCGTTCGTTAACTGTGAGTTGGTTTAAAAATTCACCATTGTTTGAAATCATTCAACAAGCACAACAACTAGGTTTTAGATTGATTTTAACTACCGATCACGGAACAATCAATTGTAAAAATCCGTCCAAAGTAATTGGTGACAAAAACACTTCATTAAACTTGCGTTACAAAACCGGACGTAGTTTAACTTACGAAGAAAAAGACGTTTTTGCAGTAAAAGATCCTAAAAAAATCGGACTTCCGGCAATCAATATGAGTAGTTCTTTTATTTTTGCTAAAAACGATTTATTTTTGGCTTACGTCAATAACTTCAATCATTATGTAAGTTATTATCGCAATACCTATCAACACGGTGGAATTTCATTGGAAGAAATGATTATTCCGTTTTTAGTATTGGAACCAAAATAAATCAAATACACTGAGTATTAATGATCAGAACTTTTTCATTAGAAGAAATAGATGAAGTAGCAAAAGAAATTTTAGCTATTCCAAAACTTAAAAAAGTAATTACTTTTCATGCCGAAATGGGTGCCGGAAAAACGACACTCATTAAGGCTTTGGTTAAACATTTAGGCGTGACTGATAATTCTAGTAGTCCCACTTTTTCTTTGGTTAACGAATATCAGGCTGCCAATGGCGAAACCGTATATCATTTCGATTTATATCGTTTAAATTCGGAAGAAGAAGCCTATGATATGGGAATTGACGAATATTTTTATTCGGGAAATTGGTGTTTTATCGAATGGCCGGAAAAAACCCCAAATCTTATTCCGATAGATCATGCTTCAATCAGTATTAAAGTCTTGCCCGGAGGAAAAAGAGAATTAAAAATCAAAAATTAATGGCAATTTTACAAGAACTTTCACCCGATAGTCTAGTCTTTGATTTAGACGGAACACTTTGGGATGCTTCCGAAACCACAGCAAAGGCTTGGAACGAAACTTTAGCTCTTTTTGGAAAAACCGATTTTAAAGTAGACGGACAATTAGTACGTTCATTTTCAGGACAAAGAGTCGAAATCATTCTAAAAGAAAACTTTCCTTTTGTAACGGAAGATGCCTTGGATTCCTTTTTCGAATTGTACAAAAAACAAGAAAAGATCTTTTTAGAAGCCGAAGGCGGTCAATTATTTCCTCAAGTAAAAGAAGTCTTAGAAGAATTGAGTCAAAAGTATTCGCTGTATATCGTCAGTAATTGCTTGTCGGGTTATATCGAAAATTTTCTTAATTTCCATCAATTGAATCATTTGTTTCAGGATTTTGAATGTTCGGGCAATACAGGCCAACCCAAAACATATAATATTCAACAGGTTATAGAACGAAATCAATTACAAAATCCGATTTACATTGGCGATACCCATTGGGATGCCGAAGCAGCTATAAACAACACAATTCCTTTTGTTTATGCCTCTTATGGTTTCGGAATAGTGGATAATCCAAAGTTTATTATTCAAAGTTTTGATCAACTTTTACAATAACACATTAAAATTCAAAGGATTATAAAATAAATAATTCACAAAAAAATGTGGATAAATTTGTTTTTATAGTCATAAATTCCTTTTAAAATTTTAAAATATTCCCTAAATTGGCTGTCCTTTAATCAGATACAAAAATATGGCTATTTACAGTCCGTTTTCAAAAGCTCAGTTAATTCCTCAAGAAGAAAAACTTGAAGTAGCAAGACACAAATGCGAATTATTCATTGGTGTTCCCAAAGAAATCGCTTATCAAGAACGTCGAATTTGTTTAACACCTGACGCTGTTGCTTCTTTAGTTTCTCACGGACACCGAGTTTTAATGGAAGCTGGAGCCGGAGAAAGTTCTAGTTACTCTGATAAAGAATACCAAGATGCAGGTGCCGAAGTAACCAACGATACCCAAAAAGTATTTGGTTGCCCCATGATTCTAAAAGTAGAACCGCCTACGTTAACTGAAATCGAAATGATGAACCCAAAAACAATTATCATTTCGGCTATCCAATTAAAAACCCAAAGAAAAGCATATTTTGAGGCGTTGTCTCAAAAAAAGATTACGGCTTTAGCTTTTGAATTTATTAAAGATGAAGACGGTTCCTACCCTGCTGTTCGTTCACTTTCCGAAATTGCAGGTATAGCATCCATCCACATTTCTGCCGAATTAATGATCAATCAAAATATTGGAAAAGGCTTATTGTTCGGAAATATTACTGGAGTTCCGCCTACAGAAGTTGTTATTATTGGCGCCGGAACCGTTGCCGAATATGCTGCACGAACCGCCATTGGTCTTGGTGCTAATGTAAAAGTGTTCGATAATTCAATTACCAAACTTCGTCGCTTACAAAATGCTTTAAACCAACGTATTTTTACCTCTACCATTCAGGAAAAATCGCTTTTAAAAGCCTTGCGTCGTTGCGATGTCGCTATCGGAGCCATGCGTGGCAAAAACCGTGCGCCCATTGTGGTTACCGAAACCATGGTTGAACACATGAAAAAAGGCGCTGTAATTGTTGATGTTAGTATTGATACCGGAGGTTGTTTTGAAACTTCAGAAGTAACAACGCACGACAAACCGACATTCATTAAAAATAACGTCATTCATTATTGCGTACCTAATATTCCTTCACGCTATTCAAAAACGGCCTCTATGTCGATTAGTAACATTATTTCGCCATTTTTGTTACACATTGCCGATGACGGAGGAATCGAAAGCGCCATTCGTTGCAATCGTGGCTTAAAAAACGGAGTTTATATGTATCACGGTTTGCTGACTAATCGCTCCATTGCCGATTGGTTTGATTTGGAATTCCGAGATATTAATTTGCTTGTTTTTTAGGGCATTCCCCTTTGGGTCGCGTCATCCGTTCTATCTTTTTAACGATTTAAAAACCGTTAAAAAGGATGACACTGCTACCGCTAATGCAAAAAATTGACTTACATTTACAAAAAATTAAAAAATGAAATTTAAATTTCGATTAGCATACTATTTATTTGGTTTATTATTAGGTACTTTTTTCGTGGTTTATTTTTTAGGAGCAAAAGCTGAATCTCGCGGAGTTGAATTTTGTTACCTTCCTAATTGTAGAGTTTTACAAGACTTACGCAAAAAACCATTAGACGTTTCTACAGAAGCCGATGCTCAATTACACGAAGGTTGGGTTAATATAGACGATATTAAAAAAACGTTGCGCTATGGCGATGTAGATTTTTCAAAAAGTAACCAACCTTATAAAAAGGGTAAAATTTACATTATTGAAGGTAAAAATACTCAAGGTGAAGACATTACCGTAACTATGATCAACTATAGTAATAAGGCTGTTTTAGAAAAAGTAGAAAAAAAATAAAAAATATTTTCAAAACGTTTGCAAATACAAATAATCAGTGTATATTTGCACTCGCAATACGGAACTAAAAACAACGGCAAAGTAAAGCAAACATAAGGGCGATTAGCTCAGCTGGTTCAGAGCACCTCGTTTACACCGAGGGGGTCGGGGGTTCGAACCCCTCATCGCCCACTAAAATTAAATCCTACAGAAATGTGGGATTTTTTTATTTGT